>CAZYEI010000021.1:0-24993 GCA_964646425.1 uncultured Eubacteriales bacterium
AGATATAAAATTATCAACTAATATGCTAATTGGATTATATAATATATAATAAAAAAGTCCACCCGCTATAGTCCATAGTAAAGAAAATAACGGACAAATAATACCCTTATAATTTCCCCATCTATTAGAATAGTCCCATAATCTTACCTTTAATCCTTTTATGAAAATCATTCCTCCTATTAATTCTACAATAGTCATTAGAAGTCCTATACCCAATATAATTATAGCATCAAAAAATATTTTACTTGAAAAATATACTTTTAATTGATTCATCAAATTAATATAAATAAATAAAACAATTACACCAATACCATATATAGGAAGATATGGACCTTTTAAAAAGCCTGGATTAATCCATTTTTTTATTGAAAAAATTCTTCTAAACAATAATTCAATTAACCAACCTATCATTGAACAAATCATAAACAAAAATGCAAAAGCAATAAAAACTAAAATAACATTACTCATAATTTTCTCCTAATATTTTATCAATAGCAATTTTCACACCATTATTATCATTATTTGGCAATATTTCTGTTGCTATATTTTTTAGATCTTCAATTGCATTACCCATTGCATATTTTGTTTTTGAAACATTGAACATTGATATATCATTTTCACTATCTCCAATACAAATAATATCCTCTTGATTTACCCCTAATAAATTAGCTAAAAAAAGTAATGCTTTTCCTTTAGTAGCATTTTTAGAAAAAATTTCAGCATAAACTGATGAATATGTTATCGCATATTTATCTATTTTTTGAGTGATTTTTTTCATTTTTTCTTTTTTATTTTTGGAAAAGTAAAAAAATTGTAATTCAGCAATATCTTCTTTTCTTTTTTGTATATATTCCAAAATATCTTCAGTTAAAATTGTATTATCAGCATCTTTTTTGTATATTATTTTTCCCATTTTTTGTAATTTTTTCCCTTGAACAACATGATCATTACCAATATGTACCGTAATTCCAATTTTACTTTTTCTACATTCATCAATAATAAACAATGCATCATTAATTGGAATTAGGGCTTGATATAAAACTACATTATTTTCTAAATCAATAATATTAGCACCATTTGAAGTGATAACATATCTAAATAAATTTTCCTTTTTTAATTGAAATGGTAGACACGCTAAAGTTCTCCCTGTTATCGGTATAATTTCTATTCCTCTTTCTTTTGCTTTTCTAAGGGCTATCAAATTATCTTCAGTAATTATTTTTTTACTATTTAATAATGTTCCATCCATATCAATTGCTAAAATTTTCATATAAATATCTTCTACCTCCGATTTTATTCATTATCTAAATAATCTTAGCAAATAAAATACAAATAAAGTTCAACTAGAAATCAACAATAGTTGAAATTTATATTTTTAAGCATTTGCACTAATTTAAAACCATTGTTTTTCAAGCATTTGAATATCTTGAATCCCCCAAAAATATATATTATAATTCTAATAGTAGTATTTTCTTTTTTTAATTGATTTCTCAACTAATATTTTAGCGAACTCAACCAAAAGTTGATTTAATATATGACTTAATTAATATAAAATATTTAATGAGGTGATTATCAATATGAGTATTGGTATAAAAATAAAAGAACATAGAATTAAATCAGGGTTAACGCAAAAAGATTTAGCAGATAACTTGCATGTAACTTATCAAGCTGTATCAAAATGGGAAAACGATAATTCAGAACCTTCATTTGATACACTAAATAAAATGTGTAAATTATTTAATTGTAATATCAATGACTTTTTCGACTCAAAAGAAAAAATTATTGTTGAAAATAATATCACAAAACCCACTGAAATCGAAAAAATTTCTTTAGGTATTTGTGCAAATTGTGGAAAAACAATTTATGAAAAACAAGATTATAATCAATATACTGACACCATTACTTTAAGAAATGGAAAACAAAAGTTTATCGGTGAAAAGAAAATTATATTATGTAGTAATTGTTTAAAAAGAAAAAACGAAGAAAGAATAGAAAAAAAGATAAAAGAGCAACAAATCAAAAGACAAACAATTAAAGATATTGCAACAGAAAAAAGAAAAAAATCATTTATTTTATCATCAATTGCTTCTTCAGTTTTTCTTATCGCTGCCTTAATTTTCTTTTTTATGCATAGCATTTCAATAGGAATTGCAATGCTAATTGCTTCAGCCCTATCATTTACATTTGTAGGCTGTTTAATTTTAAAGAATACATTTATAGCTGAAATGTGGTTAGAAATATCTTCATGGGGTATTGTAACATTTCCAGGATTAATTTTTAGTTTAGACATAGATGGAATAGTCTGGTTTATTTCCATGAAAATAATTTTATTTATATTAGGCATGTGTTTATCACTTATTGCTATATTATTTGCAACTGTATTTTCTTCAGTAATTAGTGTATTTGTTTATCCTTTCGCTATCATCAAAAATTCAAAACAAGTCAATCTTAAATAAAGGAGAACTATTATGAAAAAAATATATAATGTATTAATTTTTTTATTAATGATATTTACTTTATTTTCTTGTAATTCTAATTCTAACAAATTATCTACTTCTTCTAACAAAATAAATAGTCAACAAAGTAGTGAAATAATGAAAAATTTTACAACAGTTACAATGAACAATAAAACTGTTGTGTATGATGGCAATTTGCATACAATAATAGTAGATGGATTACCTCAATTTGCTAATGTTAATTATCTAAATAACGGTCCCTATACTAATGTTGGTGAATACACAATTAATGCAATAATTACAGCACCAGGCTATAATACCTTGAATTTAACAGCTACATTACGTATTATTAAAGCAGATTTTGATGGTTTATCTTTTGAAGATGGTACTTTTGAATATGATGGTCTAGAAAAATCCATCTCAGTTTCAGGAAATATCCCTGCTAATGCGACAATCACTTATACTAGCAATATTGCAGGTATTACTAATACAGCAGTTGAAATTGGGGTTTATGATATTAATGCATTAATACAAGCTCCAAATTTTAATGATTTGTCCTTATCAGCAAAATTAACAATAAAAACAAATGATGATAAACGATATATTAAAGCTATTAATAATTCATTATATTTCCAAAATGCTTTAGATAATAATAAATTTTATGTTTATGATTTCAATAATTCTAACATTCAAAAAATAAGCAATGATACCGCCATTGAAATAACTAAGTATGCTTCTGATTCTATATTATACATTTCAAAATCATTATTAAATTCATCAATTAAAACTGTAACTTATGATAAAACTACACAAGAATATATTAATAATTCATTTTTAAATAAGTATGCTAATTATATTCAAGTCGAAAATAAAAATACTTTATATTTTGTTGTCAATAATATAACAAACAACAGTTCTGGCATTTATAAAGCTAATTTAGTTGATAATGATGAACCGATAATAACTTGTTTAAGCGTAGGCAAGGCTAAATATTTGCAACTTTATAATGATAAATTATACTTTGCTGATGGCAATAATAATTATAAGTTGTCTTCTATTTCTACTAATATTGAAAATCAAGATCGAACTTTGGTAATTGATGAAAAAATTAATAATTTATTAATTCATAATGGCAGTTTATATTTTACTATTAATAATATTTTAGGCGATTATATTGCTAAATATACAATTTCTACACAAACATTAAGAAAATTAACAATAGATTCCGGTATTGATTTTGTTATTAAAGGTGATTATTTATATTATGTAAATATCGATAAATTTACATCTAACATTATCGGTAAAGGAATATATAGAGTAAATATTAATCCCACTATTGATAATAACAATGTTGGTATTAAATACATAGATGGTGGTTCTTATGGAGTATGCTCATTAACATCTTATGATAATAATTTAATATATTATGATTTAGATGGCTATAAATTAATTAAATATTCTTTAAATAATAATATTACTATTAATTTATTAGATGATTTTGTTAAACCTAAAGATCCGGTACCTACTTCCTTTGGTAGCCAAGTTGCCGAAGCAAATGGAATTATATATTATTTAGATATTTATGACGAAAAAACACTACATTCATATAATCCAAAAACCAAAGTTAATTTTAGACTCACTTCAGAAAAAGTTGTAAATTTTTCTATAATTGATGATTATATATATTTTAACATGGTTACCTATGGTATTAATAATGATACTTATAGAATAAATATCAATATAAGCAATGCACCTGAACTAATTAACACATATGATACTGATGAAATAGTATCTGATGGAAAATATATTTATTATGTTTTAAAAAATTCACTAGGAAGTGCAACTGCTATTCATAAAGCCGACTTAGATGGCAAAAATGATATTGAAATATTCGAATATGCAGCAGATAATCTTATTTTAAATAATGGTAATTTATATTTTTGTGCAAAGCCGAATGCTGTACAAACAATAATGAAAATCGAAGATGTAGCAAATGTAAAAAGTTTACAAAAGAAAATATGCATTAATGATGATTATGCATGTGATGTATTTACAATAGCAAACAATATTATTTATTTTAGACACAATTATGGATTTGCATATAAATTTCATAAACTTGCTAAAATGAATATTGATGGCACTAGTTATACTGAAATAGTGAGTAAAAATACCGATCCTACTGAAATCCTTATTGATAATGAATATATTTATTATGCAAATTCAGCTGACACTACAAATGATTTTGATTTATATAAAATAGCACTAAATAAACTAGATAGCACACCAATCAAATTAACAAATAATAAATATGTTTCTTCCATCTGCAAAAATGAAAACGAAATTTATTTTATTAATTATTATTTAGGAGGAAAATTAGGAGATTCTAATTTATATTCAGTATCTATCGTAGACAATACAATCAATCAATTAACAAATAATTAAATATTTTAACTCTCTCGAATTATCTTGGTAAAAACATATATGCTGTTTTATCAAATAATAACATTTATTTTACATAGAATTAATAATATAAAAAATGAGTAACTATAGATAAAATAATAGTTACTCATTTTAATTTTTCTAAAACATTACAATTGAGCCAATATAATACATAAATCCTCTTATATCTTTTAGAATATATGCAACTTTAACCTCGAAATAATATCCGATACATTCGTCATCTTTTTCTAAATTTAAAGTGATAGAATTTTGTGTCTTATCATATAAAATATCACCTACGTTAGTTTTAACTAGTTTGTTATCTACATAATTTAATTTATATACATTTTCCACCCATATATCAGTGAAATCTTGATCAGCTGTAATTTTGAATATATTAATGTTTTTTTGTTCTTTTTTATTATGTTCTTTAGATATCAAATCTTCATAAATGTAATAATAATGATCCATAGAGCTTTCAATATAGTTAACTTGTTCTGGAGAGTATAATTCGCTTCTCTCTTTCTCAATTATAATATCTTCATCATTAATCTTAAAAACAAATTCTACTTTGAATCCCATTTCATAAATATCTTCAAATCCTAGCTCTTCCCAGTTTGAACTACTAATAGTATTACTTTCTGATTGAGAATTTGAATGACTTAAATTGTTATTACTTCCACAACCTGTCATTATTATCGCTAATAACATTAAAATATTTTTAATTTTCATTATAAATCAGCTCCTTTGATTATTAATACAAATTATTGGTGATTTCAGGTGCATTATTCAACTCCAAATGCAAAAATTATATTATCATTACAAACTAACCTTTGAGATGCGATTATAGAAACACGATATGGCCCAGTTCTTAATTGGAATGATATTCTATTTACCAACAAATCTATTATCATATTTTCTTCAGTAGATGCAACAATTAATTCTAACATAGTATTATATCTAGTCTTTGTTAAGCAATTACAGTATCCTCTAAGTTCAACACCATGATTATTTTTTTAAATCGCTTAATGGTGGAACAATCGAACAATGCTATTAATATTATAGGTTAATAGAAATAAATTTATATTCTATGGTATATGAAATATATTATCCCTATAGATTGAATTTATATCATATAGTATTATAAATTTTCTTAGGACTTGATGTATTAACCCAAATATATATACATCATCGAATTTAAACACAAACTAAAGTTTTGATATTATCTTTATTACTTCGTTGACTTTTTCTTCTAATTTTTTTGTTCCATCTATTACAAAATCTGATGATGGCAAAATATCTTTTAACATTTGAATATAGCCAATTCTAGCATAATCGAGATACATTCTCATATCTTTTCGTATTTCCTCACCTGTCGCATCATTCATATCTCTAAGAACTCTTCTTGCCATTGCAATATCTAATGGTGTATCTATAAAAATTGCACAATCAATATACTTACTAACTTCTTTATGACAATATGCAAAAGGGTAATCCAACAGTAGATATTCACACTTAGAATGCTTCTGGATTTCACATATATCCTTTATTAGTGGAGCTAAATTCCATACATTATAATTAGCCCCTTGCAGTACCCAACTATAAAAATCATCAACTTCACCTGCAAATGAATAATCATCAAAATGAAGCGATTCTACATTTTTGAGTTGCTTTTTTATTTCATTAACAATTGTTGTCTTTCCTCCACCTGTTACAGCAGCAATCGCAATTATCTTCATAAGTTTTCATGCCTTCTTTCAATAACTAATTATATCATTATCTTTTGTTATTTAAAAGATTTTATAAGTCATTAAATAAAGATAAGAAGCATTGTTGCCACTTATCTTTTACATTTATATGTAATATTTATTTTAAGGATTATTTTTATCAATAAGTGTAATTTAATTACTTTATTCGCTCCTTTCTTTTTTGCTTTTTATTACACAATTGAGACAAGAAAAATCTTCCCTCATTAAATAAGAGACAATTTTTTTGAAAAAAGTGCAAAAATAAAAGGAGAATCAAAGTTCTCCTTCACGTTAAATATGCATAGTTTTAACATTTTGTGATATTTATTTGTGGCTAACATATTGTAATAAAATACAATATATTATAATCGTGTCCTTTCCTTTCTTTCATGTCTTATTTATATATTGCTGAGATAATCATGATTATTTCTCATTAAATAAGAGACAAAAAAGACAAGTAATATGTTCATAAAATATGTTATTCAAATTAATTAAGAAATATCGGCAAAATAATTATTATTTCTCAAAAATATCTTATTTTAATAAAGCATCATATGGAGTTATCATTTCTATACCAATTAATTTATCTACAAGAAAATATATTAACCTGTTTTTTTAATCGGATATAAATTTGTGTATGTAACATCTCCTGTAAATACATAAAAAATAACATTTTGTTTCAATTATGTAACAATTTATATTATCAAAATATGAAGCTTTTTGCTCTACAAAAATTATATTTAAAATTTCAAAATCTTTTGTTTCTCTATAAAAATATTGTTTTGTTTAATAAATCCTATTTCATTTTCCATACTTTCACCGCCAGATTTTAAAGCTAGGACAATATCATTTCTTTTTCTTTAATTTATATATTCCCACACTTTAGATTAGCAATAACACTAACCTTTATGTAGTCTTTTATAGTCTTTCCACGACTTCCATCAACATCAACATTGAAGACATAATGCCTTAAAAATAGCTCAAAACACATAATTTCAGTGTATTTTACTACTTTTTGACATCCTTTAGACATAGCAACACTATTGTCTCCACATGATATGTTTGTGGAAACATATCTACTGGTTGAACATTTTTTACTATATATTTTTGCGATAAAATCTTTAAATCTCGTGCTAAACTTGATGGTTCACAAGAAATATAAACAATTTTTTTAGGAGCTGTTTGCATTAATGCATCAATAAATTTTTTATCGCAGCCATTTCGTGGTGGATCTACAAACGCAACATCATAATATATCTTCCTTTTAGCAGATTCAATCATATATTTACTTGCATCATCACAATAAAATTCTGCATTAGAAATATTATTCTTTTTTGCATTATTCTTAGCATTTATAATTGCTGGATTTACTGTTTCTACTCCAATAACTTTCTTAACATATTTCGAAGCAATCAATCCAATAGTACCAATACCACAATAAGCATCTAAAACAACATCTTCTGACGATAATTCTGCAAATTCAATTGCTTTATTATATAATACTTCTGTTTGTGAAGGATTTACTTGATAAAATGATTTTGAAGATATAGTAAAGTTTAAGCCACACAATTCATCTTTAATTGTTCCACTGCCATATAAAACTTTTTCTTTTTCTCCTAAAATAACACTAGTTTTAGGATTTGAATTTATATTTTGAACTATCGTAGTGATATTTGGATGATTTTTTACTAATTCTACAACCAATTGCTTTAATCTAGGAACTGTAAAAGTTCGTGAAACTATCACAACCATAATTTCCTGGCTTTTATAACCTCTTCTTATTAATAAGTATCGTATAAATCCTTTTTCATTTTGCATCAAATATGGTTCAATTTCATATTTTTCTAATAATTTTTTAAATGTAACAACAATTTCATCTGCTTCTTCATTTTCTATATAGCACTTTTCCATATCAATAATTTGATGTGTTCCTTTTTTAAAGAAGCCTCCAATTACTCTTCCTTTATAGTCCATACTAAAAGGTACTTGAACTTTATTGCGATATTTATATGGATTATTCATTCCTAATACAGGATTAACTTCTAAATCAAGTCCTCCAATTCGCTTTAGAACTTGATATACCCTTTCTCTTTTAAAGGAAAGTTGCTCTTTGTATGTCATATGCTGAATATGACACCCTCCACAA
Source organism: uncultured Eubacteriales bacterium (assembly GCA_964646425.1). Taxonomy (GTDB): domain Bacteria; phylum Bacillota_I; class Bacilli_A; order RFN20; family JAISJY01; genus CAZYEI01. The sequence continues at coordinate 8,790 of CAZYEI010000021.1, forward strand.
AATTCATAATTAGGACAAATCGGAATTATTCTTTCTTTTGAGTTATCTAATCTTTTTATAATCCTGCCTAGATTAAACCCTTTTTCTTTTTTATATATTTCAATCTCCGCTTTTTCACCAATTAATAGATTTTCAATAAAAATAGGGATTCCCTTAATTTTAGCAACTCCCCTTCCATCATGTGCGTAATCAATACATTCTACTACCACTTTCTCTAACACATGAACCACAGCCTTTCTCTTATATTTCTTATTTTAACATTTCCGATGTCTAAATAAAATATTAAATATATTTAATATTTTGCATTATTATGAATAATTATCTTAGAAAAGATACAAACAATACATAATATTATTAATCAAAGTTTTGAAGCACTTAAATCAATTATTATCATATAAATTACATTTTTTTAAAACTTTGCTATATTTTAAAATCAATTACCCCAGTTAAATAAGGATGCTCACGATGCTTTTCAAAGCATGAAATTATTAAAAATAAATCCTCTTTGCTACAATAGTTCAAAAATAAAAGAATTTCCTCAATTGCTTTTTTACACTCTTCCTTATTATAATTATCCAATGAATACTCAAACCTACTTAAAAGTTCTTTAATTTTTTCTTTCATCAGTCCTATTCTCCTTTAAAAAAGAGTAATTCATAATACTACTATATTATAAATTACTCTAATAAGTATTATTTGTCAAAAGCTTTTCTTTTTGAAGTTGATTCGATAAACATTTTCTTCAATTTATCCTCATCTTCATTAGCAACACATTCTTTTAATTTCAGTAATTCTTCAACAAATGAATCAATTAATGGTAATAAATTATCCTTATTAGCAAAAAATAATTCTGTCCATAAACATTCATTAATTTTAGCAATACGAGTTAAATCTCTAAAAGAATCTCCACTATATTTATGTAAATGAATTGAATCATGTGAATTAATTAAAGCGACAGCAATCGCATGAGGCAATTGTGATAGGTAGCCAATCATTTTATCATGTTCTTCAGCACTTAAAATTTCAACATTCTTAAAACGAAGTAATACTGCCAAATCATAAGCAAACTCAATAGCATTCTCAGTGTTCTTATCGGTTGACACTACAATCATATTAGCAGGTATAAATATATTGGTATCTCTATTAGCAAATCCTTTAACCTCTTTTCCTGCCATTGGATGCATAGCGATAAATTCGCAATCAGTCCTTAAATTATGCTGAACCTTATTAACTATCTCACCTTTAACGCCACTAATATCTGTTATTAAAGTTTTTTCATTAAATAAATGTTGATTATCTAATATCCATTTAACATTATCGCTAGGATATAAACATAGAATAATAATTGAACACTTTTTGATAAGAGACATCTTATCTTCATCATTATTGGCAATTACTTTTTCTTTTTTAGCTAATTTTATTGTATTTTCATCAATATCGATTCCATAAACTTTATAACCAATGTCGCTTAATCTTTGAGCATAACTTCCTCCCATAAGACCCAATCCAACAATTAAGATATTATTATCTCTATTAATCACGAAGATACACAACCTTTCCACCAACGCTAACTAAATCCCTATAAAAATTAGGATATGATTTATTTATACATTCGCTATCAAATAAGACCATTTTCCCATTTTCTAATGAAGTAATAAGAATACATAAACTCATTGCAATTCTATGATCATTATGAGCATTAATTGCTTCAAGTGGTGCTTTTATTTTTTTATTTCCTTCAATCCAAATTTCATTTTCAGTTGAGATAACTTTTACATCAAATTTTGCTAATTCTTCTTTCATACATTCTATTCTATTCGACTCTTTTAATCGTAATCTTGAAGCATTAATAAAATGAGTAATACCACTACTTCTTGCAGCTACGCACATAAGAATCGGACCTAAGTCGGGACAATTAGCTAAATCAATAGTAACTCCCTTCAAATTTGATTTAAAGCATTGAATGTTGAAATCTTTTTCTATAATTTTACCACCCATTGACTTTAGAATATCAAAAATAACTTTATCACCTTGCAAAGAATCATCATTTAATCCAATGCAATTAATTTCTCCCTTTAAAACTCCCAACGAAGCAAAAAATGCTGCTTGAGAATAATCACACTCTGCTTGATAATTCAAAGCTTTATATTTTTGATTTCCTTTGACTTTAATAAAATTATTAATTAATTCAACCTTGACACCAAATTTTTTCATTACATTTATAGTCATATTTACATATGATTTAGACTCAAATGGTAATTTAATTTCGATTAACGAATCATGTGCTAACAATGGCAGCAAAAACAATAATCCACTAATAAATTGACTGCTAACATTTCCATCAATCAAATAATTTCCTGCTAAAAATTGATAATTTAAAACTAATTGATTGTCTTTTAATTCTAATCCATCATTCATAATTTCTTTATATACGTTTAATGGCCTTTCTAATAATCTTTTTTTGCCTTTTACTAATGCTATATTACTAAAATTAGCAAACAAAGGGATTAAAAAGCGTAATGTTGAACCTGATTCATTTGCATCAAAGCATCGTTGTTCTTTTTTTAATAATGGACTTCCTTTAATTATTACTTTATTCTTTTTTTTAATTACTTGAGCATCAAATGCTTCAATCGCATTAATTGTTGCGTTAATATCATCATTAAAGTCAATATTACTAATAATACTTATTTGATTTGTTGCTAAAGCTGCACAAATCAAAGCTCTATGAACATCGCTTTTTGATGATGGAATTTTTATACTTCCTTTTACATCATTAGCAGAAATTTCTATTTTCATAATTAAATATCTCGGCCAATAACTTTAGCTATTGCACGCCCTTTTTCAATAACTTTAGCAAATGTATCATATTTTAATGATTGTGCACCATCACTTAAAGCTTTTTCCGGATTATTATGTACTTCAATAATTAAGCCATCAGCACCTGCTGCAATAGCCGCTAAAGACATCGATTCAACTAAATCCCATTTCCCAGTAGCGTGACTTGGATCAATAATAATTGGCAAATGACTTAATTGTTTAATTAATGGAATAACGCTTAAATCTAAAGTATTTCTTGTATATTTTTCGAATGTTCTAATTCCTCTTTCACATAAAATTACATTCTTATTACCGCCCGCCATAATATATTCAGCTGACATCAACCATTCTTCAATTGTATTGGCTAATCCTCTTTTCAATAAAATAGGCTTATTAATTTTTCCAAGTGCCTTTAATAATTCAAAGTTTTGCATATTTCTAGCACCAACTTGGATTAAATCCACATTTTCAACAAATTCATCTATCTTATCAATAGACATAATTTCACTTACTATTGGTAGACCTGTCTTATTTTTTGCAGTAACCATTGCTTCAATTCCTTTTGTACCTAATCCTTGGAATGCATAAGGAGAAGTTCGAGGTTTATATGCTCCTCCTCTAATCATTCTTCCACCAGCACTTTTAACATTTTCAGCAGTTTCAATCATTTGTTCTTCACTCTCAACAGAACATGGTCCTCCAATTATAACAATTGGTTCATTACCACCAATCTTTACATTACCAACTTGAACAATTGTATCATCAGGATGAAATATTCTTGAAGCTTTTTTATAAGGAACAGCAATTCTTTGAACTGTTTGCACACAATCATTTGCTTCTAATGAAGATATGTCTAAACTACTTGTATCACCAACAATACCAAATACATCATAATTTTCTCCTGAAATATTTAAAATAGATAATCCTTTATTTTCTAAACTCTTAATCAATTGTGCTACTGATTCTTTACTTGCACTTCTTTTTGTTGTAATAATCATATTCTATTCCTCAATCTTTCCTTTTAATATTTTTATTGCTTCATGATATCCTGCAAATCCTTTTCCAATAACTCTAGCAATTGCAGCTAAAGAAATATAACTAGTTTGTCTAAATTTTTCTCGACTATTAACATCACTTAAATGAACTTCAACAGTTAAAATATTAACAGATTTAAGTGCATCAAGCAAGGCAATTGAAGTATGAGTATAAGCTCCCGGATTAATAATTATTCCATCATATTTTTCAAAATAACATGATTGAATATAATCGACCAATACTCCTTCATGATTTGATTGAACTATCTTAATTTCTATATTTTCTTCTTTAGCAATTTGATTTAAATAATCAACTAAATCGTTATATGTTTGATCACCATAAACTTGAGGTTCCCTAATTCCTAGCAGATTTAAATTAGGCCCATTAATAATCATAAACTTCATCAAATCCCTCCTTAATAGCCTTAGCACATTCAATAAACCTAGCATTATTTTTTACAACAATATCAGCTGCATTTAAATATAAATAACGTCTTTCTAAATATAACCTTTCTAGATCTTCTTTAGATCTTGCTAAAGGACGTTTATCATTAGATAATGCTTCAAGTAAGCTAACATCTCTTTGAACATAAATAATTAGTCCATTTTGTCGAAGCATTGCTATATTCTTTTTATTTTTTACAGCGCCACCACCTGTAGCTATTATTTTACCAAAAGTTTTAGCATATTTACTAACAATTTGTGACTCAACATCACGAAAATATTGTTCACCTTTAACACTAAAAATATCTTTAATTTTCATTCCTTCATTTAATTCAATTTCTTTATCTAAATCAATAACATTTTTATTTAATTCCACACCTAAATATTTAGCAATTGTTGATTTACCACAGCCTGGCATACCAATTAAAACAATATTCAACATTTCTCTTAAAATTGTTCCATAAATTTTCTTTTTTACTTCAAAACTAACTTTTGTATTAAAAAATAATTGGTGCGAATAAATAGCTTGGCTTACAAGCATTTTTAATCCTCCAACAGCCTTAATTCTTCTTTTTTTAGCAAAACAAATAAGTCTCGTTTTTAAAGGATTATAAACAACATCTACCACTGCTTCTAAATTTTTAAACTCATTAATAACTAGTGGATAAGTAGAAACATTTGGATACATCCCTACTGGAGTGGTATTAATAATAATTTGTGTGTCTATTTCTTTTAAAGCATCATTATATGAAATTTTATTTTCTCCTTCACTTCTACTAACTATTTTAAATGAATTAGCTCCCAAATCACTTAAAACAGTTTTAACAGTTTTAGAAGTACCACCACTTCCTAAAATTAATATTTTTTTATCATTTACAATAATTTTAGAGTCAATAATTAATTCTTTAAAGCCTTCATAATCAGTATTATATCCGTATAATTTTCCATTTTTATTAATAATAGTATTTACACAGCCAATCCTTTTTGCATTATCATCTATGTAATCTAAATATTGCATTACTTTTTCTTTATATGGAATAGTAACATTAATTCCTTTAAAGTTCCTTTTCTTCATAAATAATTCTATTTCATCGTCTTGTAATTCTAACAATTCATAATCTTTATTTCCTAAAAGACTATGAATTTTAGGAGAAACAGAATGTTTCAATGATTTTCCAATTAATCCATATAACATACTATCTTAACCACTCATTCCCGTATCTATAACTACACATATCTAATAATGCAAGTGCAATAAGTGAGTCAACCACCACTCTTGCACGATGTATAATAGCCGGATCATGTCTCCCATTAATCTTAAGATTTACATTTTCTTTAGTATTAAAATTAACACTTTTTTGTTCTAAATAAATTGAAGGAGTTGGCTTAATAACACATCTTACAACAATTGGTTGCGAATTAGTAATTCCTCCATTGAGACCTCCATTATAATTGTGAAGTGAAACCAATTTTTGATTTTGATATTCCCATTCATCTTTAACTTCCGAGCCAAAATTTTTAGCAAAATCAAACCCTAAGCCAAATTCAACTCCTTTAACTCCTCCAATACTAAATAAGTAACTAGCTATTTTACTTTCAACAGATGAAAAAAATGGTTCACCAAGAATTAAATCATTGGGTAAAATAACACTTTCTAATATACCACCTACTGAATCAAAATTTTCTCTTGCAGTCAAGATTTCTTTTTGCATTTTTTCACTTATTTTATCACAAGTTACTGGAAACAATAAATTATTCCATTTATCAATTAAAGCTTCTGCCTCATTTAAATCTAAATCAATGTCACAAATATTATGTATTGATTTAATTCTAGTACCAATTTTTACACCTTTTTCTGCTAAAATCTTAAGGGCTATACTCCCAGCAGCTACTAAAGGCGCTGTAAGTCTTCCTGAAAAATGACCACCACCACGATAATCTTGATAACCATGATATTTTAAATTTGCACTTAAATCAGCGTGTCCTGGTCTAGCAATGTCTTTTAAAAGATTATAATGTTCTGATTTTTGATTTTCATTTTTTATAAAAATTGTCAAAGGAGCGCCCGTAGTTATTCCATTAAATACTCCACTTAATATTTCAACATTATCACTCTCTTTTCTTAAAGTAGAAAGTGCAGCAAAAGATTTTCTCTTTTCTAATTGTTCATTCATAAAAGTAAAATCAATTTTAATCCCTGCTGGTAAACCATCAATAACAACGCCAACGCCTTCACCATGAGACTCACCGAATAAACTTAACTTTATATTATCACCAATAATTGAGCCCATAAAACTACTCCTCCCTTATTAAATTTTCAATTCTTTCAAAAGATATATTTTCAATTCGATACTTTCCAATCTCATCAACAAATATCGCTGAAATTTTATCATCAAATGCTTTTTTATCATTTTTAATAAAACGCATAACTTTATGAATATCTACTTTATAATTCGATGAAATTTGCATTTTCCCTAAAATATTCTTTACTATTTCTTTAATTTCTTTAGATGTTATAAAATAGAGCATTCCTTTTGCCACACATTCACCATGTAATAAATTCCCAAAATTGCTACTTTCAATACCATGGCCAATTGTATGACCAAAATTCAAAACTTTTCTAATATTTTGTTCTTTCTCATCTTGCTCCACAACTATTTTTTTTAAATAAACAGCTCTTGTAATTATATTTTCAAGATTTTCTTCAAAATTATCTTTTTCAAATAATTTTACTAAATCTTTATCAAAAGTAAGACCTATTTTCAAGGCTTCCACTAAGCCATTATAGAAATGTCTTTTAGGTAAAGTATCTAAAACATTAATATCAATCAACACTAAAAAAGGTTGATAAAACGTTCCAATAACATTCTTATATTCATCTAAATCTATTGCAGTTTTACCACCAATACTACTATCAATTTGCGATAAAGTTGTTGTAGGTATTTGAACATATTTAATTCCTCTTTTATAAGTTGAAGCTACAAAACCAGTTAAATCTCCTACAACTCCACCACCTAATGAAATTAATATATCATTTCTAGTAAAATTATGTTTCAACAAATCTTTTTGAATAGCAATAAAATTAGCAATTGATTTACTTTGTTCCCCTTGTTTAATAATATGAACTGCGACATTATTAAATTGTTTTTTTATATTTTCAATATATTTGTATGGGATACCATCATCAGTAATAATCATTATTTTTCCATTAACGATTAAATAATTTTTTAAATTATTTAATATTCCTTTTTGAATTATTATTTTCGATGTTGAAATAGCAGTCTTAATTTCTAATTCCATGACTTATTCACCTACCTATAAAATAAAAAAACATCATTGTCTACTTAATGATGTTGCTTTGCCCCTATTTTTAACCTAAAAAAACCATGTCTCATTAAATTAAAACAAGGGCAAAAGAAAATAATAAAAATAATATGAACTATTATATACAGTTTGATTTAATATTTGACGCATAACTATCACTCCGTTTCATTTATCTTATTACAAATCGTAACAAATATCAAGTATTTTTGATTATTTATCCCTTAATGTCTAATAAAATATTTACTAAAATTAATTTTTGGATTAAGATAATATGTAAGGATGTGAATATTTATGGATAAAGATATTAAAAATATTCGTATTAAAATAAACGATATTGATGAAAAAATGCGAAACTTATGGTTAGAAAGATTAGAATGCTGCAAAGATATTGCCAAATATAAAAAGCAACATAATTTACCTATTTTAGATGAAAATAGAGAAAATGAAGTTATAAATCATAATGCTCAATTTATTTTAGATCCTATCATAAAAAAATATTATATTGATTTTTTACATTCATTGATGGATAACTCTAAAAATTATCAATCTGAGATTAATGAATCATTTTCTATTGGATATTGTGGTGTTGATGGTGCTTTTGCTCATATTGCTGCTTGTAAACTTTATCCATTACAAGAAAAGAAAAACTATTCAACTTTTGAAAATGTCTTTAAATCATTAATAGAATTGAAAAATGCAAAAGGCATAATTCCTTTTGAAAACTCATATACTGGTGAAGTTGGAGAAGTATTGGATTTACTATTTAAATATCCATTATATATAGAAAAAATATATAATCTAGAAATTAAGCATAATTTAATCGGAACTCCTGATGCCTCTATTGAAGATATAAAAGAAATATATACGCATTCTCAAGCATATAATCAATGTTATGATTATTTAAGAAATCGTAACATTCAATTTATTCCCTTTGCTAATACGGCTCTTGCTGCAAAATATGTAAAAGATAAAAATGACAAATCTATCGCTTGCATTGCTTCTAAAGAAACAGCAGACATTTATAAATTAAAAGTAATTGCCGAAAATATTCATTCATCGAACTTAAATCAAACAAAATTTATTGTTTTAAGCAATAATTTAAATTTTGAAGGAAATCACTTCAATGCCTTGTTTACAGTAGATATTGGAAGTGGAAAACTTGCTCAAGTTATGGATATTATTGCTAAAAATGGATTTAATTTAGAAAGTATAAAATCTCGTTCAATGAAAAATCTTCCATGGCAATATTATTTTTATATTGAAGTTGAGGGTTCATTAAAAGATAAAAGAACTCATAAAATGATTAATGAATTAAAAGAAAAATGCAAAACATTTAAAATTATTGGCTCATATCAAATTTAGGAGATGAAATATATGGACTTCGTGAGAAAAAATAAAAACAAAATACCACTAATAGATACTGTATTTACAATTGTAGATAAAGCAAAAAAAGCTAAGGAAAAATATGGAGATAATAAGGTAATCGATGCAACAATAGGTTCTTTATGTGATGAAAATGGCAATTTAGTTGCCTTAAACTCTTTATATTCCAATTTTAAAAGTATTGATAATAAAATGCATGCAAAATATGCCCAATCATTTAGTGGTAATGATAGCTTTAAAAAAAATATTGATGATTTTTTCTTTACTGGAGTTAATTCTAAATTATATCGAAAAACAATTGCAACGCCTGGAGGAACAGGCGCCGTTTCTTCTACTATTGCAAATTTAGCGAATGGAGGAGATATTATTCTATTGCCAAATATTGCATGGAGTTCTTATGACTTAATGGCTAAAGAATATAATTTAATTAGTAAAACATACTCTCTATTTAATAAAAATGATTCCTTCGATTTAGATTCTTTAAAAAAATTGATAACTAAAACACTAAATATTCAAAAACAAGTAATTATCATTGTTAATGATCCTTGTCATAATCCAACCGGATATTCTCTCACCAAAACAGAATGGAAAGAATTAGTTGATTTTTTGAACTCAATTCCTGATGATAAACAAGTCGTCTTACTTAATGATGTTGCCTATATTGATTACTCATATAATTTAAATTCAAGCAAAGAATATTTATCATTATTTAATAATCTTAAGCAAAATATTTGTGTCATTATCGCATATAGTTGTTCTAAATCATTTACAAGTTATGGTCTACGATTAGGAGCAGCGATTATTATGAATAAAGACAAGGGGATTGTCGACAAAATATTTGACGCATATGAAAAAACTGCAAGATCAATGTGGTCTAACGTAAACAATGGAGCAATGATAGCAATTTCTTCCTTATTAGAAAACCATAAAAATATTTATTTAGTAGAAAAACAAAAATATATTGATTTATTAAAAGAAAGAAGTAGTATTATTTTAAAAGAAGCAAATGAAGTTAATCTTCCTTATTATCCATATAAAGAAGGATTTTTTATAACTTTAAAAATTAATAGTAATATAATCAATAAATATCATGAAGAATTAATGCGTAATAACATTTATACTGTTAAAGTAACTCAAGGAATTAGAATCGCAATATGTAGTTTACCAATAAATAAATGCTATGGACTTGCTAAAAGAATGAAGGAAATATTAAGTATAATTAAATAGCTAAAATGATGGTATTCTTTAATTATTACCGATAAAAAAATAATGGTAACTTATCATTAGTTACCATTATTTTTATTTTCTATTTTTTTAATTTGCTTATTTTCATCAATATCTTCTTTTAATAATTTATAGATTGCAGCTGCAAGTGGTACTCCAATTAACATTCCAATTATTCCCATCACACCACCACCAATTGTAATAGCAGCAAGTACCCAAATACTTGGTAACCCAATAGATGTTCCTACAACTCTTGGATAAATTAAATTTTCTTCTACTTGTTGTAAAATAATTAAGAATATTATGAATATTATGGCTTTAATTGGAGAAACAGTTAAAATCATAAATGCACCTACTATTGCTCCAATAAAAGAGCCAGCAATAGGAATTAAAGCCGTTAAAGCAACTAACGCACCAATCATTGCCGCATATGGTATGCGAAGAATAAACATTCCTATCGTACAAAGAATCCCTAAAATTACAGCCTCCAAACATTGACCAATAATATATTTTCTAAAACAAATATTTAAAACATTCAAAATATGCTTAATTTTGTCATACCATTTCTTTTTTAAATAATGACTAAATAATTTATCACATTGTCCTAAAACTTTTTCTTTGCTTATTAATAGATATATAGCAAAAATAATTGCTAAAACTGCAGTTATGATTCCAGAAAATACTGAGGAAACTGTATTAACAATAAAATCAAAAACACTGCCAATACCAGATGTAAGTATTCCACCAAATTGATTAAACTTTTCCTCCCAATTTATTGATTTAAAATATTCTAAAATATTATCAGGTAAAAAATCCCAAGTTTGTAATCTTTCGCTTAACTTATCTAAAAAGGCAGGTGCTTTGGAAATTAATAATTCCATACACGATACAAATTGTGGAACAACTAAACCAACTACTAAAGCAATTACTCCAAGTAAAGTAGCTAATGCCCAAATCAAACACACTGGGCGTCTACTTTTAACGAAAAAAGTATGTTTTTTATTTGGAAAATAAATTTTCTCATATGTACTCATCAAAATATTAACAAGATAGGCTATCACACACCCAATTAAGAGTGATGCAGAAGCAGCTATTAAAGTTTCAATAAATTTAGCAACTTGAGGAAAATAATGAATACTTAAATACAAGATAAAGATTGAAGTTCCTGCTATAAAACATGTCTTCCAATTTAATTTCATAAAATCACCTTCTAAATTTAATAACTATTACTAAACTTATTTTAATATAAAAATTTTGTTTAAGCAAATAATTACTTAATAAATTTAATCACAATTATTTTTTTCATTTTCGTGCATATAAATATTCATCTATTGATTTAGAAAAAAGCATACAAATTGAACTATAAATATCAAAAAATAAAATTAAAATAGAAATTATTCCTAATAAACTTTCCCAGCCATTATTTATCATAGAAAATAAAATCGCAAGATAATAATATGAACGATACAATGAATTAACCAACCAAATGAATTTAGCAAATGGAAAAAAGAAAACTATTATGGAGAGTATTAGACATACACAAACCAAAAAGAAAGAATAAAGATTAAAAAGCCATGATAATAAAGCAACAATAATATTAATTATGGCAAAACAAATAACTTTCTTTTTTCCTTTTTTCACATTCAAATCGATTTCTTTTCTTATTTTACTTAATTGATCATCTATCATAATTAATCCTCTTTATAATAATCAATGATTGCTTGTGTTCCTAAATCTTCATATCCTTCTTTGCTTGATAATTTAACAAACATTTCTAGAACTGTATTCAACATTTCCAAATTAACATTTTGCTTTTGAGCTTCTTCTTTAGCTAATTTCATATCTTTTATAAAGTGCTTAATATAAAATCCTGGTTGCATATCTCCCTTTAATGCACGAGGAGCCATGTTTTTCATTTGCCAGCTTCCAGCACTTCCACTACTCCAAGCATTAATCAATAAATCTACATCTAATTCTTGTTTTTTAGCATATGTAATTGTTTCAGCCATGGCACTAATTGCACCTGCAATAGCAATTTGATTAGCAAGTTTTGCATGCTGACCATTTCCTGCTTTTCCTACATAATTTATGCAAGTTCCCATTGCATTAAATAAAGGAAGGCATTTTTTATATATTTCCAAATCACCACCAACAAAAATTGTTAATATGCCATTTTTGGCTCCAATATCACCTCCGGTTACCGGACTATCTAAAACTGCAACACCTTTTTCCTTAAATTTATCATATATTCTTTTTGCAAGGGTTGGAGAACTAGTAGTCATATCAATTACGATTTGTCCCTCTCTTACATTATCAAATATTTTATCATTATTGAAATAAACATCCTCAACATCACTAGGATAACCAACAATTGTAATTATAACATCATTATTTTGCACTAATTCTTTGATGCTATTTTGTTTTTTAATCCCCTTATCTAAAACATCTTTAACTTTTTCTATATTGCGTGCATATATTTCAACTTCAAAGCCATGTTTAACCAATTGATAAACCATTGACTTCCCCATAACTCCAACGCCAATAAAACCTACTTTCATTATATTACCTCCTACTATTCTAAAAGATAATGATAATCATCAATTTTTAAGTTAACTATATTTCCATCATCATCTTTAATAACTTTGTCAGACAATTCTTTCTTTAATAATTGCAGTTCTAAAACTTTTTGCTCAACCGAATCTTCACATATCAATTTATAAACATGGACCGTTTTACTTTGCCCAATTCTATGAGCACGATCGGATGCTTGATTTTCAGCACTAACATTCCACCATGGATCCAAATGAATTACAACATCTGCCCCAATTAAATTTAAGCCAGTCCCACCAGCTTTTAAAGAAATAATGAAGACTTTTATTTCTTTATCATTATTAAATTTATCAACCATATCAAGTCTTTCAATTGTTGGTGTTTTACCGGATAATGTAAAATACTTAATATTTTTTTCTTTTAGTTTATTTTCAATAAGTGAAAATGCACTTGTAAATTGAGTGAAAATTAAAATTCTATGACCTTGAGGAATTAATTCATCCAATAATTCATTTATTTTTGTAATTTTTGAACTTTCATTAACGTAAGTATCATATAAAAGTTTTGGATCAACACATAATTGTCTTAATTTTGTAAGATATGCTAATAATTGAATCTTATTTGCATCTTTTTCTTTCAATAAAAACTTTTTAATTATTAATAAATTTGCTTCATAAATTTTCCTTTGCTCTGTTTCCATTTCCACATAGCAAACATGATCAATTTTTTCTGGCAAATCTTTTAAAACATCTTTTTTATCTCTCCGCAAAATAAATGGAGTAATCTTTTTAATTAAAAGTTTTAAACTTTCTTCATCTTCCTTCATGATATTTCTTTCAAAATCATCCCTAAAATCAAGATAATTCTTTAAATATCCTGGCATAATAAAATCAAAAATGCTCCACAAATCAAGCAGTGAATTTTCAATTGGAGTACCAGTTAAAGCAAATTTTATGTCACCTTGAAGTATTTTGGCACTTCGTGCTCGTTGAGCAGTGAAATTTTTAATATACTGAGCTTCATCAATAATAATAAACTTAAACTTTTTATCAATGTATTCATCAATATCTCTAACCAAGGAGTCATATGAACTAATATAAATAACTTTTTTACTACAATCAATTTGTTTTATTATATTTTTACGATACTCTGCAGTACCTGTAATATTATTCACCTCAAGATTTGGATACCATTTTAAAAATTCATTTTTCCAATTATAAATGAGTGAATTAGGACAGACAATTAAGGAAGGCTTATCTTCTTGATTCGCTACGATTAATGAAATAATTTCCAGTGTCTTACCAAGTCCCATATCATCTGCTAATATTCCACCAAAATGATATGAAGATAATGTCATAAGCCATTTAAAAGCATCAACTTGATAACTTCTTAAAATATTTTCTAAAGCACTAGGCACACAATATGATGCCTTTTTATACTCTTTAATATGCTTTAAAATATCTTTTACTTTTTCATCAAAATGATAATTTATAATACTTTCTTCTTGATTGGCAAGAGATGATAACTTAAATATTTGATATAATGGTATTTCATTTGTTTTTGATAAATCATTTATTTCCAAATCATCAAGAACACTATTTAATTCTGAAATACTTTTATTATCAAGCTTGACAATTCTTCCACCACGCAATTTTACATATTTTTTCTTATTACGATAATTTTGTAATATCTTTTCTAATTCATTATTTGTATAGTTTATATTTTCAATTGCTACTCGCAATATTCCTGTATTATAACTAACATTAATGTTCAATTGTGGTATTTTATTTAATTGAAGTTTTGCTAAACTTTCTTCTATTAATACCTCACCATATTCTTTTAAAAACTCGATATCTGTTTCTAAAAATTGACCAACATTTTCGTCTCCTTCAAGCGAGAAAACAGACTTATCTATTCCTACTTCACGAAATCCCAGTGATAATACCTTACTAATATATTCTTCTATTTGTCCATATACCATTGAGTCTTGCAAAGCTAAAGGATTAACTTTATTATTATTTAAATAATACTCCGCAGTTAAAACTATTTGACTTTCAAATTCTTCATAATCAAGTTTTGTTTTAATTGATAAAGATTGTAAACCATACTTTTCTTTAAAATCCATGCTTACTTCTAAATAACGATAGATTAAAGGATAAATAGTTTTAGTAAAATCATCAAGTGAATAACTTAAATCAATTTTTCCCTCTTCTAGCATAACCTTCAATAATGGTTCAATTACTTTAGGAATTTTCTTTAAAGGACGCAAATATCTATCGATTAAAATATAATATTTTTTATAACCATATAATAATTGAACTTTATCTAATCCTAAAAATTCTATGCAATTATTTTCATCATTTAATATAAATTGTAAATGATAAGGATTTAAATTAATAACATAATCTTCACCATTATTTTTAAAAGTTGATTGTTTTATTTGAACTGTTTCTCCTTCTAATATTTTTAATAGTTCATCTAATTGAGTTCCACATATTTTAAATCCTAATGAAACACCTTCAATATCTTTATTAGTTATCATCATTAAATATGATATTAATTTAACACTAACATCATCAAAATTCATTATATCATGCTTTAAAATTAAATTCTTTCCATATTGATGAACTTCTTGTGTTTCAAATCTAGTTAAAAATTCTCTAATAGATTGAACATTATAAAACTTATTTATTCCAACTTTTATATTTAAAAAGTATACTTTTGTTCCAGAACCTGCTAAAGAAACTTTTAAATGTGCTTTTTCTTTGTTTTCAACTTCATATAAATTTCCCTTTTCTTTATCTTTACTATATTCGGCAACTAAATTAGAATAAACTCTTTTTTTCTCAATTTTATCCAAAGACTCTGAATCATTAACAATTTCTGCTTCTAACACATCATTTTTAATTCCTTTTTTAAAAACATTACGATAGATATATAAAGCAAACGCAACAAGATGCTTACAAAAAGACTTCGTATTAATTCTTTGGTTAAAGCAATTACAATAAAAATATGTTATATGATAATCTTGATTAACACTTATACTCATTTGTACTGTTTCATATCCAAATGTTGCTCTTGTAGTATAATATGTTATTTTTTCTTTTTCTAAATATTGTTTATCAACATTAAAAATATGACTATAAGAAAGTTGCTCACCTTGCTCATAAATATAAGGATCACATAAATCTCGAATATCATTTAAAAACAAATTCATCTTGAACCACCTCTTAAATCAGTATTATATATTATATCATTTATTTTTTAATAAAAGAATATCAATAAATGATATTTGAAAAAAAACAAGAATTCTAATTATCTTTATTTTAAAACAAAAAAATGCAACTTACAAAATGAAGCTGCATTTTAATGGCTCTGTAAAATCTGATGGGGTCATAAATGAAAAACTAAAATATTGACCCCAT
>CAZYEI010000022.1:0-24134 GCA_964646425.1 uncultured Eubacteriales bacterium
TAGCTTTTACTGATGTTTTTTCTCCATCTTTCAACGGAATACTACCAATAGTAACATCTAAATCTTCTCCTTCAATTACTTTTGCAGCATTTTTTTGTAATTGCTCTCCTGATAAATGAACTAATAAATCACTAATTCCAACCACTGGATCATTATCATCTTCGCCAATAACAACATCAATTGTAGTGCCATCTTTTTTAACAACAACGCCATATAATGATAATGGAAGTGTTACCCATTGATATTTTTTTATACCACCATAGTAATGAGTATCAAGTAGCGCAAAACCTTCTCTTTCATACAAAGGATTTTGTTTAATATCAAGACGAGGGGAATCGATATGAGCCCCTAGAACTCTTAAACCTTCTTCTATTGATTTTTTACCAATAACATACAAAGCAATATTTTTATTTTTATTAACAAAATAAACTTTATCTCCTGCTTTTAAAGAACCATTAAATTCATCTATATTTTTAAACCCCTTTGCTCTTGCCAAAGCAATACTCTCTTTAACACATGCTCTTTCAGTTTTACCAATAGTAATAAATTTTTTATAATCATCATTAAAAGACATTAATTCATTCATTTGAACATCTTCATACTTTTCCCATGCATTTTTACTATACATAATTATTCCTCCTTCTAAAACAATTTAATTATAAATTATCTTGTTTATTATTGCAAACAATATGAAAAAAAGTCTACATTGAAGTAACTAATTTACTTCAATGTAGACCTATTTTATAGTTTATTTAATATTTTGTTAACTGCTTCTTTATATTGTTCTTCACTAATAACTTCTTTATCTTTTAATTCTTTTAATTTTAACAATTGTGATTCAATTGCTTCAACAGAATCATTATTTTCATTAGCATTAACATCAACTATGATTTTTTGTTCAGCATCTAAAACACTTTTTTCAAAATCATCATCAGTTTCTTTATCATCATTTACTATAATTTTTTTATTATGTTTCATACAAATTGAGCCAATTAATAATCCACAAGGAATTGCAAACAATATTGCATAAAATAAGCTTGATGATAATTCCATTAACATCAATAAGGACAATAAAACAATCAAAGAAATAGAAACACCCATTCTAGATTTAATTTGTCCATTTTTTATTGGTGAAGTGCATAAAATAGCTCCCAAAATAATAATTGCTAAAGCAAAAGCAAGTACAATTACCATTGAAATTTTTAAAATAATTTCCAGTCCTTGAAACTCAACACCTAAAATTTCTTCATACACTTCAATACTACTTAATAAAATTAATGAACCGAATGCTAAAATTCCGCCCATAATTATCGAAATAATAGCTGACGCTAATTCTAACCCTCTTTTTCCTTTATTCATAAAAATCCTCCTATTCAAGTTAATTATACAATAAAATACACATTTAATAAATCTATAAATAATTTTTTAATGACTTATTTAGAATTTTAGGGGAAATGATTACACCTATTGTACCAGGACCACAATGTGCACAAACGTTAACAGGAATTATTCCTCTAATAACATCTTTATAATTTAAATTATTAACAACAAAATCTTTAATAGCCATTACTACTTGTTCATTAGCATCAAAATCAACAATTGATATATCATACTTTTCTGCAGGATAGTCATTTTTTATTCTATCTAATCTTTCAAAAAACGCTCTTTTTATATTTCTTGTCATTGAATCTTTTACTAATTCACCATTTTTCAAAATTATAATTGGTTTTAATCCTAATGTATTTCCAATAACTGCTATAGTTGGAGAAATTCTCCCTCCATTTTTCAATGCAATTAAATTTTCAGGAATAAAGAATACATAATTATCTTGTTTTCTTTCTTCTACTAACTTAATAATATTATCAAAATCAGTCCCTTTTTTTACTTCTTCATTCACTAATATGATATGTGATAACATTAATGATGATACTGAATAAGAGTCAATAATTATTATTTTTCCTTCAAAATATGTTTGTGATACATTTAAAAACAATTGATACATTGAAGATAATTTACTTGAAATAGTAAAATGTATAATCTTATCATATCCTTGATTTAATAGATTTTCAAAGTATTCTACTACTTTTCCAATTGGAGGAGTTGATGTTTTAATAGATTTATTTTCTCTCATAGCCTTACATAACGAATCTTGATTTATTGTAATACCATCTAAATACTCATTACCATCTATAATAACATTAAGTGGAAATACACTTATACCATTCTTTTTTAACACATCAGTGTTTATTAGACACGAACTGTCTGTAGAAACTAATACTTTCATATTTTATTCTCCTTATTGGTTGTTGTAACAAGTATATTACTACAATCTCATTAATTTGGCAATAAAATAAATTTTATTTGCAATTTCTTAAAGGAATATCAACAAAAACAACTATTAATTAACATTTTTAAATATAGTGTGTTAAAGTTCTTATTTATCTTTATTTATCTATTGACAATTTACTATGACAATGTTATATTTAGTTCAATTTTGAATAATACAAAATTGAATCTTTTTATTTTTAGGAGGCGAAAAAATGAATTATAGTATTGAATTTGCCAAAAAAGCAATGCTTGCCTATTCAGTAATATGTAAACCAATTTGTAATGAATTACAAATGTCTCAAACTGCTTTTGACATTCTAATGTTTCTTGCAAATAATCCTAATCACAAAACAGCAAGAGATATTGTTGAGCTTCGTCATATCAAAGCCAATCTTGTATCAATAAATGTTGAAAAGCTAGTACGTGATGGATATATTGTGCGTAACGAAGTTGCTGGTGATCGTCGAAAAACAAGTCTTTCTTACACCAAAAAGGCATTGCCAATCATTGAACGTGGAAAGCAAATACAAAACAATTTTTTTGAAAAACTATTATATAATCTAAGTGAAGAGATGCGTGAAACTTTCTTTTCATCTATGAACATTATCGAAAAAAATTTAGATACAATATTAAAGGAGAACTAATACAATGGAATTACTTATAACAATTATAGTGACTTTTTTCGCTGGAATGGGTGCAGGTCTTGGAACAGGCTTTGCTGGAATGAGTGCAGCTGCAGTAATTAGTCCTATGCTAATCACATTTTTAGGAATGGATCCTTATATGGCAGTCGGCATAGCTTTAGCATCTGACGTTCTTGCAAGTGCAGCTTCCGCCTATACTTATCATAAAAATAAAAATCTTGATATAAAAAATGGACTTATAATGATGATAAGTGTACTAGTATTCACTATCGTAGGAAGTTATATTGCTAGTTTACTTCCATCTACCACAATGGGTGGCTTTTCAGTATTTATGACATTTATTCTCGGAATAAAATTCATAGTTCGTCCTGTAATGACTACTAAAGAATCTATGCTTAATGTTTCAGCAAAAAAACGTGCAATCCAATCTATAATATGCGGAGTGTTTATCGGCTTCATTTGTGGATTCATCGGTGCTGGAGGTGGCATGATGATGCTGCTTATTTTAACTTGCATTCTTGGATATGAACTTAAAACTGCAGTTGGAACAAGCGTATTTATCATGACATTCACCGCACTTACCGGATCAATATCACATTTCACTATTGGAGGAATGCCAGATATTACAGTATTTATCCTTTGTATAGTTTTTACTCTTATTTGGGCACGTATTGCTGCTATTTTTGCCAATAAAGCAGAGCCTAAAACACTGAATCGTGCTACTGGTGTTGTACTTGTCGTTCTCGGAGTAGTTATAATGGGATTTAATCTTCTAAAATAAAAATCATATAGTTTGCAATCTCCAAATTTATTAATATATTTTGGAGGTTTTTTATATATTCTAAAATGAACAAATATATTAATAGCGAAAAATGATGTGCTATATAATTTGTTTCTAAAATTATAAACGTCTTTATGAAAAATATATACTTTGGATATATTAAATTATTTCATAAAAAAAATCCCAATACATTTACTATATCAGGATTCCAATTCAAATGGGGCGGATAAAGGGTTTCGAACCCTCGAATGTCCGAGTCACAGTCGGATGCGTTAGGCCACTTCGCCATATCCGCCATAATATTAATACACTTTTCTAGTGCTATTATATTTTACACATTTATCAACTATTTGTAAAGTCTTTTTTTAACTTTAGTTTAAAACCATTTGATTGGTCATTAAATAAATAGTATAATTAACACGGTGATAATATGTTAGTAGAATTTTTAGCAAAAAAATTTATCAAAAATAGTTCTGATATTAACAATCCTCATGTTAGAGAAAAATATGGAAATCTTGCCGGAATTATCGGAGTTATTTCAAATTTTATTTTAGTTATCTTAAAGGTATTTTTAGGAATAATCAGTGGTGCTATTTCTATCATAGCAGATGCAATTAATAACTTAAGTGATATGGCAACTTCAATTGTAACAATTATAGGTTTTAAATTAGCAGCTAAACCCGCAGATGACGAACATCCTTTCGGGCACGAAAGAATTGAATATATATGTGGATTAATAATTTCCTTTATTATTTTATTTATTGGATTTGAATTAGGAAAAAGTTCCATTTCCAAAATCATTACACCTGTTCCACTTGATAATTCCTATTTAACACTAACAATTATTTTATTAATTGTTGCTATAATTATTAAAATTTGGCAAAGTATTGTATATAAAAAAATTGCAAAAAAAATTGATTCACTTGCATTAAAAGCATCTGGTCAAGACTCACTAAATGATGTTATTTCTACATCTATTGTCTTAATCGGAATTATTTTATCGCACTTTATTTTCCATTTTAATTTAGATGGCTACTTAGGATTACTCGTTGCAATATTTATCTTATATTCAGGCATTCAACTAATAAAATCCACTATCGATCCACTAATTGGAAGTGTCCCAGATAAAGAGTTGGTAAAAACAATACTTAAAGATATTGAAAAATACGATGGTGTTTTAGGTGTTCATGATATGGTATGTCATATGTATGGTAAAACAAAATGTTTTATGACAATTCATGTGGAAGTGTCTAGTAAAGAAGATATTTTAATTAGTCATGAATTAATTGATAATATAGAAAAAAATATTAAAGATAAGTATAATGTTGAAATATGTATTCATTTAGATCCAATAGAAATTGATAATGAAGAATTAAAAATAGTTAAAGAGGAATTAGAACTAATCATTACTTCTTTAGAGCCAAAACTTAAATTTCATGATTTAAGAATGGTTAAAGGATTCTCTCATACAAATCTTATATTTGATGTAGTAGTCCCATACAATTACCCCATATCCTCTCCAAAATTGAAAGAAATAATTGCCAATAATATCAAAGAAATACACCCAAATTACCAATGTGTTATTTGTGTTGAAGAATCATATATAGGAGAAATTGATTAAAGATTCTATTTTTTTAGAATCTTTTTTTATTTTTAGATAAAACTATATATGTTAATAAGGACGTGATTATTATATGTGCACTTGCATAAATGTCATAGCAAATAATACTTATTTTGGAAGAAATTTAGATTTAGATTATTCCTTTAATGAAAAAATCATCATCACCCCAAGAAATTATTTAATTAACTTCAAAAAAAGCGACCCAATTATTAATCATTATGCACTAATCGGAATTGGAACAGTCATTAATAATTATCCTTTATACGCTGATGCAATCAATGAAAAAGGATTAGCCTTTGCAGGATTAAATTTCCCCCAAAATTGTAAATATCAAAAATTTTCCAAAAATAAAATAAACATTGCTCCTTTTGAATTACCCTTATATATTTTAAGTCAATGTAAAAATGTAAAGGAAGCAATTAGTTTACTTAAAAACATGAATATTATAAATATTCCTTTTTCAAAAGAAGTAGCTTTAACACCACTTCACTTTATGATATCCGATAAAAAAAATAGTATTGTTGTTGAATCTATCAATAATGAATTTATGATTTATAAAAATGAATTTAATATTTTAACTAATAATCCGCCTTTTCCATTTCATAAAAACAATATTGCTAATTATATGCAATTGCATAATGGATTTGCTTTTAATAATATTAATGAAAATATTGATATTCAAAATTATAGTTTTGGTCAAGGTGCGATTGGATTACCTGGAGATTTTTCTTCTTCTTCACGTTTTATAAAAGTTTTTTTTATTAAAAATTTTATGAAATTAACTAACAATAATGAAAACAATATTAATCAATTTTTTAAATGTTTAGATAGTGTTTCTATGATTAGAGGATGTGTAAAAACACATTTAGGCTATGAATATACTCGCTATACCTCTTGCTACAATCTTAATCAAAGCATATTATATTATAAAACATACGATAATAATTTAATTAAAAAAATCCAACTAAACAAATATAAAATAGATGAAAAATCATTAATCATTATTAATTTATAATTACTATTTTTTATGATAGCTTATATCTAAGTATCCTATTTTTACTTCTTTTATTAATATTCTAATTAACAAAAATATTAGAAAAATTATTTTCTCCCACTATTAAATAATATGTATTAACATTATCATTTTTAACATAAAAGATATTTTCATTACAAATGTATATTATACCAAATTCTGTTTCAATATATCCTCTATTTTCATTATCAAAAATATCATCATAGAAATATTCAATAAATTCGTATTGAGAAAGCCCTTCAAAATCGCCCCTTTTTTCACCATTCATAGTAAACAACTCGAAAGTATCCAAATATGTTATAAAAGAATGAGCTTCCAAACTTAAATACTCAAAGAAGATATATTCACCTATAAATCTATAATACTTTTGATTAACCGAAATATAGCCATTAGAAATAGTTATATCGTATCGTTCATCTTTAGTAATTATAGAATAACACACATAGCTTCCACCATCGATATTCCAATTATTATTTCTATCTTCATAAATTGGCATTTCTAATAATTCTAATACACTGTTTTTATCTTCAAAATCAGCACTATATTTAATGTTAGTTAAATTACCAGGTGCAATTCCTATATTTCCTTTTTCATATCTAACTTTTAAAATCTCACTGACTGAAAAATTAGGAATAGCGAAAACACTGCGAATATTAGTATATTCAATACTGCTCGTTTTAAATTCTATAACAACATCACAAGCAGGCATTACAAATGTATATTTCCACATATAAGCATCGTTAACCTTTATAGTATTTTGAATTCCATAAAACTCTCCATTTACATACATTGCTAAATCCACATCCATAACTGGATAAGAATAAAATGATAAAAGCGAACCTGGAGTATATATTCCTGCATGACTTGACAGATTATTAATTATATCATTACCATTATCAAGAACCGAAACCTCAAATTGATCAGTAACTGTAGATTGTTTAACTTTAGGATTATAATCATATAAACCATCTACTCTAATTGAATTCGCTGTTTTAGGTAATGAGCCATAAACAGTTGTACCTGGAGTATATTGATTATATTTCTTAAAAGTTCTATCTCTAGATACAACATATCCTTCGCTATTAGAAAGAATATATTTATCATATTGCACATCTACTGGCACTAATTCTAACTCACTATTGTTAGATGTTGATAAAATTGTAAATTCAATAATATCAGACTTAATCACTTCAATAGATTGAATTTTCATTTTATTTGAGTTAACTCCACCAGGATATATTTCTTGAACTTCATATTCTCCAGTATATTTAATTATAAGTTCATCACCAGCTATTAAATTTTCAATTCCATAATTAGAAAGATCAAACCATATTAAGTTTCCATTTAATAATGTCGTTACCTTATCATTTACATGAATACCATAATCATACATAACAAAGACATTTAATGTTTGTAATTTATCATTTGAATTTTTATATATATTAAAATCATCATAATTTACTTTATCTTTTGATTCATACAAAATTTCTTCGCTAAAATAATATAGTTTATAATCAAAAACATAAAAACTTAATTCTGGTGTATTATCTTTAAATTCCAAACACAGCCAATATTTATATTCTTTTTTTATTTTTTCAGCATCATTATATAACATATCGCTCAACACATAATCAACATCTAATATTTTTTTATAATCGCCATCAAACAATAATTCGCTAGATTGCATTGAATTTTCGTTAATTAATATTTGACTAATATCATTTATTTCTTTATTAGTAATATTATTAAATGAGTATTTTTGTGTTTGAATACAACTTGAAAGTTCTAATATAACTAGCATTGAAAATAACAATATTTTGAATTTTTTTAATATATATTTTGACATATACTATCCCACCTTTTACATAATAAGACAAATATATTATTTATATTGGTGCATATTTTCAAAAATTATTTTAATAATTTTATATTTTTATTTATTTTTATGATATATTTTATCATTTCATGGAGAATGATAAAACTGTTTCAAATTCATTTAGGTGCGTTTTTCGAGGATTATATTGTTCACATACTTTATTCCATAGTTTCTTAGCAGGTAAGTTTTTTTCGTTATATTTAATTTCCCAAGATCCACTGTATTTTTTTAAAATTAATTCTACTGCTTTCATCGCAATGTGCTTTTTACGATAGATGGGGAAAATTGTAAATTCAGCTAATACATAATCTGTTTTTTCATTAAGATAAGAATATGGGTTTATCATTACAAACCCGGCTAAATTATTATTGAAATAAATAAAATGTGCCTTTCTTTTACTTTCTGTAAAGTATGCATCAAAATATCCATAATGATAATTACCTGTATCATCCATTTCATCAGCATAATAATTAGTCATTTCATAAAGATATTTTTGGTGAATATTCCAAAAAAGAGTTTTATCACTATCTTTGATATCTATTAACTCAATCATACGACTATCCCCCTAATTTGTTTTTAATATTTTATCATAATATTGTGAATGATATCAAAAATTATGTAATTAACTATTTGATAATTGTAAAATATTCAAAAAATGATTTAATTATATATTTTCTTATTGCTAATATAATAAAAAAACTCCATTTCATTGGAGTGTATTTCAATCCAAGAAATGGAGGTTATTTCAAAACAAATGGCAGGGGTAGCAGGAATCGAACCCGCATTAACGGTTTTGGAGACCGTTGCTCTACCATTAAACTATACCCCTATGGAATCACCTTATTATTGGTATTCCTTTGCAATCATATTGACTTCTCTCATATCACATTTTCCAGAAAAATTATTCTTAAAATGCTTCATAATTGAAGGAATTGTTTTGTCTTCTAAATTATTTATTTCTAATCTAATTTCATCTGCAGACAACATTTTAGGCAGAAAACGAATTAAGATTTCTTTTTGTAAATCCAAGATTTTAGCCTCTTCAAGATTTCCAACTTTAATAAAATTCTCTTTTTCTTCTGCAAGTTCTTTTAATGCTTTTTGTAATGTTTGAATAACGTCAGCATCTGTCAATTCTTCGTTTTTCGTTCTTTTTTCTACTTCAACTAACATACATTTGTTAATTACAACTGACAATATAGAACGAGCAACAGCATCTTTATTTTTCATTGCAACTACATTTTCTTTCTTTAATTCTTGAAACAACATAGTATCCCCTTCTTTTCGATGCTTATTTATTGTAACATTTTTAAATAAGTATTTCAATATTTTTCGGTAGATAATTAAATAAATTCTAAATAGATTGCTTCTAAATCTGCGATTTCTTTTTCCAATTGTTTTATTTTTTCTAAAATTTCATTTAATTTTATATAATCATTGCATATACTTTCATCAGTATATTGTAACTTTTGTTCTTCAAGTTCACTTTGTTTTTGGATTAACATTTTTTCAATTTTCAATGGTGTTAAATCACTATTTTTCTTTATTTGTTTTTTTGTTTTAAAAACCTTACTATTTTCTTTTTGATTTAATTTATCATCAACTAAATAATTTCTATCAATTCTATATTGACTATAATTACCTTGATGAACAATAACTTTTTTATTTTCAAATTGATATGTTTTTGTAGCTATTTCATCCACAAAATAACGATCATGTGATACAAAAATAATTGTGCCTTTATATGATGACAAAGCAGACTCTAATACCCTTTTTGTTTCCATATCCAAGTGATTTGTAGGTTCATCTAATAATAAAACATCATATTTTTTAACCAACAATTTAGCAAATGACAGCCTTGCTTTTTCTCCTCCACTTAACAAATTGACACTTTTTTCCATATCATCATCATTAAATAAAAAATGTGCTAATTGTGACCGAATTTGAAATCTATCAAACATTGGAAAACTATTATGAAAATAATCAAAAACATTCTCATCTCCGCTAATCTCCAATTGATTTTGGTCATAATAACCTATATTTAATTCACGATACTTTACCATTTTACCATTAATAAACGGAGTTTTATTAATAATACCTTTTAACAATGTTGATTTACCACAACCATTTGGTCCCATAATTGCAATTTTATCGCCAGAAACAATTAAATCATTGATATCTGTAGCTAGTAAATTATCGTTACTATACCCTATTTCAACATCTATTAAACTAATTTGTTTAACAACTCTATCTTCATCATCATCTTTCAATACAAAATTAACTTTATGATGTTCAATTTTAGGCTTGTCAATTTTGTTCATTCTAGCAAGCTTCTTTTCTCTATCTTTAGCAAAACTTGTTTTTGTTGGTTTTGGTTTAAATTTTTTAATTAATTCTTCTAAACGTTTTATTTCTTTTTGTTGCAAATTATATGCTTTTAATTGATTCTCATAGCGAACAACTTTTTCTTGTAAATAATAAGTATAATTTCCGCTATAATACGCTGCTTTATTTTGATCTATTTCAATAATTCTATTACAAATACAATCAATAAAAAATCTGTCATGAGAAACCAGCAAAATTGCCCCATTATAATTTGATAAATAATCTTCTAGCCACTCAATTGTAGATACATCTAAGTGGTTTGTAGGTTCATCAAGAATCAATAAATTAGGTTGATTTAAAAGCAATTTTGCAAAAGCTATCTTACTTCTTTCACCACCAGAAAAAGTAGAAATCTTTCGACTATAACAAGATTTATCAAAGCCAAATTTACTGATAATTAAATCAATTTGATAATCATAATTATAGCCATTTTTATGAACAAGGAGATTTTCCAATCTTCCATATTCGCTAAGTAAGCCAGTGTCATTTGGATTATTTTCCAATTGTTGTTGAATCATTTGAATTTTCGTTTGAATATTAATGATATCATCAAAACAATGAAGCAATTCCTCATACAAAGTATTATTTAAATCTTGAATTATATTTTGTGATAAATAGCCAATATTTGCACTATTAGCAACATGAATACTACCATTATCAAAGTCAAGTTGTCCTAAAATCATTTTTATTAAGGTGGTTTTACCACAACCATTATTTCCGATTAACGCTATCCTATCATTTTTATCTATTGAGAAAGTGACATCATCAAAAAGCAAGATATCACCAAATTCTTTTTTAACTTTATTTACTTCTAGTAATGCCATATTCTCACCTCTAATCTATTAAAAAATCTAACCACATGGTTAGATTTCTATAACATATATATTATTGTTTATTATCTAAAGCATCCATTACATTTTTTACTGTTTTAAAAGATGTTAACTCTTCATTAGAAAATGTTACACCATACTCTGTTTCAGCATCAAGTACTAATTCAACTAAATCTAATGAATCAATTCCTAAATCTTTTAAAGAACTTTCAGGAGTAACTTCCTTTCCTTGGGCTTTAGCTTTTAATGTTTCTAAAAAATTATCGCTATATTTCATACGACTTCACCTCACATTGATATTATAACACTTAAAGAAAATAATGTAAATAAAAATCGCCTAGTTACACTTACCCTAGACGATATTTCTAATTCTATTGTGTTAATCCAGAACTAACTGCTTGTTCGGTTGCACTGCTTATTTTATTTGACAAATTATCTACATAAGATTTCGAAAATATCGATAATGCAGTAAATAAACTAATTACAATAATAATTCCCAATAATTGTGCTTTAAATTCACTCATTTTCTCACCCCTTTCCTTATAATGTATAGCCTAGTAAAACACTTCTTTGCAATGACATTTCCTTTAACTCATTACTATATATAGATTTATAAGTAATAGTTATTTTATAAATTATTTTGTTTTCTATACCTTTACAAGTTGTAACACAAATCAAAGTTCCATTTAAATTAGTAGAAACATAATTAAAAATTTCTTCATCTATTTCTCTATTCCTTTGAATTAGAGCATTAATATAATTAGATTCTGTAATTAATTTACTATTCAATGTTTGAATTCGCAACAAATCCAAGCATAATAAAAAAATCTGCGCAAATAAAGTAATCGATAATAATAGACCAACTTGATTAGACAACAGTCCCACCTACCATTCCGATAATCGAGAAAACCATCACAAAAACTATTATCATTAATCCAACTATTGGAATCATTGAAAATATCTCAACTTCATTTCTTTTTTTATTTATTTTTTCTTTAATTAATAAATCGTGTGCTTTTTCAATTAAATAAGGGAATTTAGTTAAATATTTTGCATCATAACCACTAATATTCATTTGATAAATCATTATCATTATTTGCATAACCAATGGAGTTCCAATTTTTTCAGCTAAAGTAACAAATGGTTTAATTGTTTTATCATCATCTATTTGATTGATAAACATTTCAATATCATTTTGTAAGCATTTATCTAAATATGGTATACACACTTTTAAGGCATGATAGACATTAAATCTATTTTCTAAAAAAATAATTAAATATGCGGTAAAATTAACAAATTCACATTGCTTTTGAAATTTGTACTTATCTGCTCTTGATAAAATATTTTGCTTATCAAAGTAATTATAAAGATATGCTAACACAAAAAACATACATACATATAATTCATTAATAAAAAAGTACATAATTATTGTACTAACAATGCCAATTAATAACACAAAAAATCTTTTTTTAAGGAATTTATTATAATCTAATAATAATAATTGACACGCTTCTTTTATCATTCTATTTGCTCCTTTAAATATTTTTTGCTTGATATATTTAAACACAAAATAAATAAAATTAAAAATCCTTCCACTCCAAATTTAAATGATACCTTTTTTATAAGTATCAAATAATACGTTACTAATGCACTCCTTAAATAAATAAAGCCTAATATTGCAAGTCCCCACATTACAATACTTTCACTCCATTTATGTTTATTCAAAGAAAAAACTTCTTGCATATTTGCTAACTCAATATCGCATTTATTTAACAATTGCTGAGACATTTCTAAAATATCTCCACCCTGTTCAACATATAAAAGTAATATTTGCTTTAAAATTAAAAACAATGGTATTGGAAAATAATTTTCTAAACTTTCAAGTTTTTCATTTAACATTAAAGAATCATCAATTAAAATACTATAATATTGCTTACTATCCATCGTTGATATTTGTTCAAAAGCATCTTTTATACTTGGAGTTACAGATAATTGTAAAATCAATTGATTTGAGAAATTTCTAAACTCTTCATATGTTTGAATTTTATTTATTACTTTCTTATAAGAAAGTATGATATTTTTATATATAACATAAAAGAAAAATAATCCATTTATTAATGAAAGCATTAAATTATTCAAAAGCCAATATGATAAAATCAAAAAAAACATTGAGATGATTAAGCAAATAATTTGTAAATTATCCTTTTTCTTTAACATAATTTTTTTCCTCATATCCTAATTCAATCTTCATTTTTTTACTTAAATTATTAATATAAATACCAGAATTATAATTATAAATCTCTTTATATATTACACGACCATTTAAAACTACATTTTCAACGATATTATCTATGTATCTCAAAGTACATCCATTAAGCAACTTCTCTTTTTTTAAATGAATTGAAAAGTTTATATATTCTGCCAAATCAAGTAATATATCATTATTATGGATATCTTCATCCATTATATATGCAAATCTTTTAATAGCTAATTTAGCAGACTTAGCATGAATAGTTGTAATAAAAGGATGCCCTGTCGTAAAAGCATTGTATAATTCTTTTGACTCTTTTCCTCTTACTTCTGCTATCATTAACCAATCAGGATTATTTCTCAAAGCTGCTTTAATTAGTTTTTGATATTCGCTTTCTATATCTTTTTGATTATCAAAACTTACCCATGTAGTAACATCTAAATCAGGATATAATTCTTTTATATATGTTTCATATATATCCTCAATCAATACTATTTTTGTCGTTTTGGGCATATAACCGACTAAATACTTTTGAAATTCTGTTTTACCAGCACCTGTTTTTCCACTTATAATAATACTCTTTTTATTAATAATTATTCTTTTTAATAAATCATGTATTTCATAAGGGCAAAAATCTTCATTATTGTAATTTATCTTTAGTTTTTTCGCATACACTCTTAATGCAAAAGTATATACTCCTTCATTATTTGTTTTAGCAATCAGTGGATGCATAGCATTTAAACGATAATTTAAAAAGCTAATATCCAAAATAGGATTTAACGCATTAAAATTTTTGCCTGATAAATTGGCTAAATGAGATAAAAAATCACCTATATCATTATTAGAAACATCAATACTTACTTTTTCTTTTCCTGAAATAGAATTTTCAACAAACAAATCTTCGCCATTATAAGTAATATCAGTTACATTTTCTTTTAAAAATTTTGATAAGAAAGAATTACTAATATAATTCATCAAAATTGTATTTTTTCTCTTATCTTCCACTTTTTTCTACCTCATAGCAATAAACTCTATTTCCACCAATCATATATATAGCTTCAGGACTTAAATTTATTTGTACACCATTACAACTTACATATTCGCTACATGTTGATCTAGTTAATACATTATAAAAATAAAAACTTACTTTTAAATTTCCATGATAAGATCCTAAATTCTCTTTTAATTGAGTAACAAATAAATCGATAAACTTTTCTTTATCTATTTTTATTTTATTTACCTCTACATCTTGATTTTCATCTATTTCAATCGAAAGTTCAAACACACTAGGTGCAATTGATGTTACTGCATTATCTAAAGAATTAGTATTAGTGGTATATAGCACAGCAGTCAAACATAATAATAAAACAACTATAAATATGAAAACTTGGTGCATTTTAGGATGAAATCTCAATTGTTTTTTCATATTCTATATCTCCACTAAAACCATTTGTCTTTCCCACACAATATTTGCTATTATCGCAAGAGCCAAATAATTTATACGATACTTTAAAAACCCCATTAATTGTTATATCATCACCATATGCTCCAGTATCTTCAATTATTATTTGATAAGGAATAGATTTGGTAGTATCGAAATTTAAAGGCAATTTCAATTTATTTGTAGCAATTCTTGCAGCTTGATATGTTGAAAATAACATATCTAAATTATAATCAAAATAATAGTTTTGCAAAAAAGAAAAACTACATTTATAATCTTTACATGTTATATCTAATGGAAAATAATATTTTCCATCTTTAACTTCTATATCAGATTTATCAAAAATATCTGCAATTAATAAATATGCGTTTTTATAATATATTTGAATACCGTTTAATGAAGAATCACTATATTGAAATGATAATTTCCTTACATCAATTTCATTTGTATCAAAATCACCACTTATCGCCCCATTAAAAGTATAAGTTTCATATAGTTTTGTAAGCGACCCATCGTTCATTCTCTCGAAAAAATATGGACATTTTTTTCGATATGTTAAAAGATTTTTTGATATATCTAAACTATCACCATTAATATTATCTAAATTAAAAGAAATAACTTGTTGTTGATCTTCAAAAACTTTATTGTTAGGAAATGTAATATTAGTTGCAATATTCAAGATAGGATTTTCTTTAAAAATATGCTCAGCAACAGTCATTTTTAATGTATATACGCCTGTAAACTTGGATGTTTTTTGATATCTATCTAAAACATTACCATCAGCATCCTTAATCAAAATAATTCCAATAAAATTAGTTGTACATGTATTACAACTAGCAGCAATTTCAATTTCGATAATTGCATCATTTTCCAAACTTCTTCCTTTATATCTAATTGCTTTTATATAATCACTTGTTGCACTTGCTAAATAATTTTTTTCAACTTTATAACTATATCCATAAGATTGATAAATTAATAAAAACAAGCATAAAAAAAGATTCATATTTTTTCCTCCTCATTATATAATTCGAAAAAAAAGAATCTTTATCCTAATATTTTTTTATTTTATATAAATTTTTTTTATTTTCTTGATTGCATATTTGACATTTTTCAAGTCTTTTAGCTTGCATAAACGGAATTATTAATTCAAAATTATCTTCCATTAGTTTTGAGATACAATTATCATTCATACAGCACGGAATTAATGAATTAAGTGAATTTATATTTTTTTTCATTTTTGACTGATACATTTGTTTTTGGATATCCTCTAACATATATGGCAAAAGTGAAAAATCATCTATTGAAATTTTTCTTTTTTCATTATTAAATCGAAGTAATAAAGTATATTTATTCTTTTCAATACTCTTTTGATAAACTTCAATCAATAAAGGTATACCTTCTTTTTGCCTTTTTTCAATTTTTTCTTTCATTAGTAATACAGAATCATCAATAAAAGCATTAATATTTATTTTCATTAATTGAATCAACCATGTTGCTACTGTTTTTTTGTCTTTTAAGGACAGATTATTATCCATTAAAAATCCTACTTGATAAGGCGATAACCTAGGTGTCAATACTAACCCATTTTCATCTTTATGAGTTTTTAACATTAAATTAATAAAAGAAAAATCAAAGGTTGCAGTAACTATTGAATTAGAGCATTCAACATTTGCAACATTAATATGCTTATTATCGCATTGTGCAAAAACGCCAAACGAATTTTGATTATTATTAATACGCTTTCCACTAATAGTTGGAATCGCCGCAAATTCTTGAATAAAATTTTCAAATAAAGCTAATATATCTAAAGCTTTATGTTTAGCTAATTCTTTATTACAATTTTTATATATCAAATTGAATTTTGATTCGGTTAAATAATAATAAGAATATTCATCATAAGTAAAGTCGAATGAATTTTTAATTAAAACTTTTTCAAATGCTAATTTTTCTATTTTATCAGAAAAAGTATTAATAAATTTTTCAAATAATTTATTAAATGCTGGTAAATAAATTAGATTTTTATTAATATCTTCATCTAGCCATTTAATATCCTTTAAAAAAGTATATATTTCATTTTCTAACATAATAACTCCTATTCGTGTTCATATAATCGCTGGATAGTACGATTCTTTAAAAAGCCATTGTTTACTAGATTAGTAGTTGGCTCTAAAATATACGTTCCAGAAATTGCAACAATTCCCATTTGTTGTAATACTACTGCTTGTTCATATTTCTTAACACCTCTTGCAATAAATTGCACACCACTAAAGGCAGTAGTATTCTCAATTATATTGTCGGCAGTTATCTTTTTTAAATCATCAACTTCTATATTTGAAATCATAAATTCATCCAAAATAATATATGAACAAAGTGATAACACATTACTATACACAGTAATCATATTTTCATCAGCAATAACAGCAAAATCAATCAAACTATTGTGTATTAATTCTTCATAAACATTTCGTACTATAACAGCATTCTCTTCTTTTAATAATTGTTCATAATCTATTACAAAAACAATTTTTAAACGCATATATTCTTGATTTGATAAAATTATATTTTTAACTAATTCTAAATCTTCAACATTTACTTTAAAAAATACTCTTGATCTTTTTGGCATGCTTTTTGCACATTTATCTAACATTGTAATTAAAAGTTTTGTAATAAATTCATCTTTTAAATTTAATGTTTTAGCAATTTGTAAATATGTTTGATAACCATCCTCTTCATTAAACGAATAATCAAATCGAGCATAGAAGCCATAAATTGATAACGAAGATAATGATACCATTGGTTCAAATTTTATATCTATCTCCTTACCACTAATTAATTGGCGTAATTTTTCAGCATTTTGACGATATTTAATATTAACTGACTCATTAACATAATCATAATATCCATATTTTATTCTTTCAAATTTGCTATTTCCTTGCGATAAAGCTAATTTAGCATTTTTCATTAATTCATTAACATCAAAAGTATATTCTCCAAAAATTGATATGCCAACATTAAAATGTGGTGAGATTACATATTTATTGATTGAAATTGCTTCAGCACCGACTCTATTGTAAATATTTTTCATGAATTCTATGGAATCATAGCGTGTTGTAATTCCCTTTTTATAAATATAAAAACTATTCATTCCAAAATAACTAATATATGTTGAATCATCAATTAAATCTTTAAATCTTCGCATAATTTCGAATAAACATTCATTAGAGATTGTATTTCCATATCGCTTCATAATTGATTTAACAGTTATAAGTTCAAAAATCATAAATACCCCGATAGGAGCTTTCTTATCACTAATATATTCAACAATATTCTTTTTAAATTCAGTAGGATTAATTAAATTAGGAATATTTAATGAATTAGTTTTATGATCAATATTTATCAATTCAAAATTACAATAAATCGCTTTTTTATCCTTATTATATTGTTCAAATGTTATTCGTGTTATCGAAATTTTAGAATTTGCCGGGTTAACAATTCTAATAATAATATGCGATTTTTCGTGTATTTTTCCTTTCTTTACATTTTCTATCCAACTTTTCCATTCAGTTAAATCACTATATTGAATTAAATCCAGCATTTGATTAATCGTATATGTATATATTTTAGTATAATTTTTCTTACTATAAATTCTAACTAAACCATTATCATATAAAAGTTCAAGAATATAAATATCTTTTACAGCTTCTTTTTCCTTAGTTAATAAATCTCTTTTATTTAAACGATTATTAACTATAACAAAAATAATAAACGCTATAAACAAAACAAATATAAATACGATATATACATAATACACATCTGATAATTCTTTTATTTTATTTACTAAAGAAGCTAACATATATATCATCTCCTCTTTAATTATAGCATGATTTTTAAAAACAACAAACTTCTTTTTACTAAAACACTATTGACTTAAATTATCGATTTTAGTATAATATTTTTTGCGAAATTGCAGCTCGCAAATATAATCTTCAAGTCGTTGATAACATTATTGGACGAAAGTATCCTTGCTGAAAGTGGGAAATCGATAATATCAACAACCAAGACTAGGATTTGCGCCTGTTGTCTTGCAAAATTCGTATAGACATATAGGAGGAAATAGAAATGTCACGTTATACAGGACCAGCATGGAAAATCTCTCGTCGTTTAGGATTTTCTACTTTAGAAACTGGAAAAGAATTTTCAAAGCCAAAATCACGCAATTATGCTCCAGGTCAACACGGACCAGACAAAAAGCGTAAACTTACTGAATATGGTAAGCAATTAGCAGAAAAGCAAAAAGTAAGAACAATGTACGGAGTTAATGAACGTCAATTCGTTAGATTATTTGCTATCGCAAAGAAATTAGATGGCGTAACTGGTACAAACTTCTTAAGAATCCTAGAATCTCGTTTAGACAACTTAGTTTATCGTTTAGGATTTGCTATGACTCGTAGAGGAGCTCGTCAATTAGTTAATCATGGTCATATTTTAGTAAATGGAAAGAAAGTTGACATCCCTTCATATACTTGTAAACCAGGTGATGTTATTTCATTCAAAGAAAAATCAAACAATTTGGCAGTTGTAAATCAATCTTTAGAAGCTACTTTAAATGTTGTTCCTTTCGTTTCTTTAGACAAAGAAAAGAAAGAAGGAAAATTCATTCGTCTTCCAGAAAGAGATGAAATTGCTAAAGATATCCAAGATTCATTAATCGTAGAATTCTACAACCGTAAGTTATAATTTAAAAAAACTTAAAAAAACCAATTTTACAAAATTGGTTTTTTTATTTTAAATTTATCATAATACTTTTATTTTGTAAAAATTCTATAGATAAGCAAATAAAAGAGAGCTTAACAACTCTCTTTTATTTTTACGATATAATAATTTTTCTTTCCTCTACGGATAACAATTACTTTTCCATCAATTGCATTTTCTTTATTAAGAATAAATTCTCCGTTTGTTTGCTTTTCACCATTTATAACGACTGAACCATTCTTAACAAATTCTCTAGCTTCTCTTTTACTACTAGCAGCTGTTATTTCAACAAGAACATCTATCAACGGCTTATCATCAGCTAAATCAATCGAAGGTACACCATTTAAACAAACTAGCAATTGTTCTGCTGATAATTCAGATATTTTACCACTAAATAATACTTGACTCATCTTCACAGCTTCATCAGCAGCAGCAACACCATGAATCGTTTTAACTAATTCATATGCTAATCTTTTTTGAGCCACTCTATTTTGCGGGTTTTCACGAACTTCTTGTTCTAATTCATAAATTTCTTCTTTTGTTAAAAAAGTAAATACTTTTAAGTAATGAATAACATCAGCATCTGCACTATTTAGAAAATATTGATATATTGCATACGGAGATGTTTTTTCTTTATCAAGCCATAAAGCTCCACCAGCAGATTTACCAAATTTCGTACCATCTGATTTTGTAATTAATGGCATTGTAATTCCCACTGTTTCAGTATCTCCTGTAATTCTACGAATTAGTTCAACACCAGAAGTAATATTTCCCCATTGATCGCTACCTCCAAGTTGAATTCTACAATTTTCTCTTTTATATAAATTATAAAAATCGATTGATTGAATAATCATATATGAAAATTCAGTAAATGAAATTCCATTTTCTAAACGACTAGCTACAGTATCTTTTGCTAACATATAGTTAACAGGAAAATGTCTTCCATAATCCCTTAAAAAAGTAATAACATTAATGTCTTTTAACCATTCATAGTTATTAATTAAAACAGTTTTCTTCGTATCGCTAAAATCAAGAAAACGAGATAATTGTGATTTTATACCTTCGGCATTTTCTAGTGCATTTTCTAAGGTCAACAATTGTCTTGCACTACTTCTACCAGAAGGATCGCCAATAAGGCCAGTACCACCACCAACTAAAGCAACAATTCTATGACCCGCTTTTTGAAAACGAGAAAGCATAATAACTGGAACTAAATGTCCAATGTGTAATGATGGTGCAGTTGGATCAAAGCCACAATATAAAGTTGCTTTTTTATCTAATAATTCTTTTAATATTTTGGCGTCAGTAGTATCTTTTATTAAGCCACGCCATTCTAATTCTTCTAAAAAATCCATATTTTTTTCCTTATTTTGTTGTATCCCTTTCTACATATTCACCTGCTAATGTAAATTCTTTATTCACTAGTTCACCTGCTAGCAATTTTGTTAACATTCTTGCAGCAACAGATCCTACCTCATACATATCAACATTAAAGCTTGATACTTGAGGTCTTGCCATTTGACTATATTTTGTACCAATGATTCCTAAAATATCAAATTTTTCAGGCACTTTAATTCCTAAATCATATGCAGCATTACTTATAGAAACTGCTAATGAATCTCTTGGAGCAATATAGACCTTATGGAAATCATTCTTCTTAAATGCCTCTTTAAATTGTTCATATGTGCCAGAAGATGAATCATCTATATATATATAATTGTTAAATTCTTTACCATATTCTCTAAAAACATCAACAATTACATCTTTCATATTATTCAAGAAATACATAGATTCACTTTTATATTGCAAAAATGCAATATCTTCAATTCCTTTATCTAAATATCCTTTAATAACCATTCTAAAATTAGTCTTATAATCAATATTTACACTACCAATTTTTTCAGCAGTATGAGTTGAACCAATAATAATTGTTGGAACATTATAACTAACTAAACGTGCAATATCATCATCTTTCAATTGATTTCCTAACAATATTGCTCCATCACACCTTGATGTAATAATATTATCAACAATTGAAGCTGAGTCAGCATTATTATCTAATGTAAACACACTTGTACGATAGCCATAAATTCTTCCAACATCAATCATTCCTGAAAGCATATTTGATATATAAACATAATTTGCAGCAGGTAATAAAATCGCAATATTTGTTGTTTTACTTGTTGCTAATCCTTGAGCTAAACTACTAGGTTTATATCCCAAACGTGCAATTGCTTCTTCAACTTTTTTCTTTGTTGATTCAGTTACATTCCCCCGATTATTAATAACACGAGAAACCGTTGCTAATGAAACATTAGCAGTTTTAGCTACCTCATAAATAGTTACACGATCTTTAATATTAAACATATATAATCCCCCCTTTTATTAATAGACGATATTAATAGGTATTCCTTATAAATTCTTTTTACTTAATCATCGCAATTGCAATTACAGCAAAACGAATTATCATCTTTAACTTGTTTAAATAAATCCTTGACTTGTTTTTTATCGCTAATCATATCTTCAGATAAATTTTCAATTTTTCCTAGCCAAGTTTTTAATTGATTTACTGTTTGTTGTTTCCATTGTTCAAAATCAAAACTTTGAACTTTGGAGTTCAAACATCCCATTTTCTTTTTTGCTTCTTTTTCTAAATTTTTAGTTACTTTTTTACATGACATTTCATTGTTTTCCATTGTCATCTCAATTGATTTTAAAACAACCATGCCAGATAACATTCCAACAACAAAATACTTTATATTTTTCACAATTTTCATTCCTTTCAAACGAAAATTGCCCATTTAAATTTTACCAACTATTAAGTGCATTGTCAAACTTTATAACCTTATTTTTTCAACTTTTTTCAAGATAGGATTTATGTCTTTTGATGACATTAATAAAAAAACATAATATTCTTCGTTATTAAAATCTTTTATCTCAATATCTTTAAAATATTTAATTTTCGCTTGATTTTCATCAACAATATTTTTAATACTAATATCATCATCAATATCTTTAATTGAAGTTAAAGGAAAATCAGCTACATATGCTAAATCTGCTAATAAAAGACTTTGGGCAATTTCTTTATAAAACTGTTTGACACGGGAATACCTATCAGGTTTATAGATTGCTACAATCTTCCTATTTTTATATTTGTTATGACAAAGTTCAATCATTACTTTCATTTGATTCGGATGATGCGCATAATCTATCACATAAATATCGTCATTTATAATTATTTCCTGATTTCGTTTTTTCACGCCACCAAAATTTGGAATTGATTTTACTACACTATATAAATCAAAATTATTAATATAAGCAAAGCCCAATAAAACCACACACATTTCAACCATAAAATTAGCAAAAAATTTTGTATCAACATGAATTATAAATGTTTTATATGCATAAAAATCAAAACTATATCCTATATCAGTTAAAATAATATTTTGAGCATAAAATGTTGAAGTTGAACAGCAGCCAAAAGTATAAATATTCATATTATCAAAATATTTGGCATACTTTTCATGCACATATATATTATCACTTGCGTTATCTATAAATTTTTTAAATGAATTTATATACTCATCAGTATTTTTAAAAAAATCATTATGATCGTAATCAATATTCAATAATATAATATCATTAGGAAAATAGGCATGAAAGTGATTTTTATACTCACAAGCTTCAAAAACAAAATATTCTCTTTTCGTTTCAACATTCGCAGTTCCATCTCCAACTAACGAAGACACTGTTTTTTGCAGATTTAAGCATGATTGCATTAATTTTGTCATTGTAGTCTTACCATGACTCCCACAAATTGCAACGCTATTTCGATAACTTTCTTGTATTAAATTTAAAAAATCGTTGTATTCATATATAGGAATTAATTCTTTTTTAGCATATTCCAATATTTTCAAATCTTTATTAATAAACGAATGTCCAACAATAATTACATCAACATAATCTAAAATAGTTCTTTCAAGAGAAAAAATCTCAATTTGATTTTCTCTTAATTCATCTTCAGTATAAACATAACTTTCAATGTCAGATCCACATACTTCATATCCACTTTTTTTTAAATATAATGCAAGAGCAGACATTCCTGACCCTTTAATACCGACAAGATAGTATTTCATTATAAAAAATCACCACTACATTATATGAATAATATTTCATATTATGTAATAGTGAT
>CAZYEI010000023.1:0-23970 GCA_964646425.1 uncultured Eubacteriales bacterium
GTTATGCCACAAACTCGTGAAGCAATTGACCATGCTAAAGCTGCCAATGTTCCAATAATTGTAGCTGTTAATAAAATCGACAAGCCTACTGCTGATCCAGAGAGAGTAAAAATGGCTTTAACTGATTTGGGGTTAATGCCTGAAGAATGGGGTGGAGATACAATTTATAAGTATATTTCTGCTAAAAATGGTACAGGAATAGATGATTTATTGGAAACTATTTTAGTATTGGCTGAATTACGTGAATTGAAGGCTAATCCAAATAGATATGCAATTGGTACTGTAATTGAGGCTAAACTTGATAAAGGTCATGGCCCTGAAGCTACACTTTTAGTACAAAATGGTACTTTAAAAATAGGCGATTGTGTTGTTGTTGGAACGCATTTTGGTAGAATTCGTTCAATGAAGGATGATTTGGGTAGACAAGTTAAGTTTGCGCTTCCATCTGCTCCTGTTCAAGTTACAGGATTAAGTGATGTACCGATGGCTGGAGATAATTTTATGGGATTTGCTGATGAAAAACAAGCCCGTGAAATTGCTGATAAGAGAACAGAACGCCAAATCGAAAAGGAAAGACATGGAAGTAGTGCGCTTTCTTTAGATGACTTATATAATCAAATTAAAGAAGGTGAAGTGCAAACAATTAATGTTATTGTTAGAGCAGATGATCAAGGTTCTGCTGAAGCAGTAACTGGAGCACTTCAAAGAATTCAAGTTGAAGGCGTTAAGGTTAATGTGATTCGTCATCAAGCTGGAACAATAACTGAAACTGATGTTTTGCTTGCTAGTGCTGCCAATGCGATTATATTTGGTTTCAATGTTCGTCCTGATGCACAAGTTAGAAGTAAAGCTGAAGAAGAAGGTGTTGATATTCGCCTATATCGTATTATTTATGCTTTAGTTGAAGATATGGAAAAAGCAATGAAAGGTATGTTAAAACCAGAATATAAAGAAGAAATTACTGGACAAGCTGAAGTTCGTCAATTATTTAAAGTTTCAAAAATTGGTACTATTGCTGGTTGTTTTGTTACAAGTGGAACAATTAAAAGCGAATGTAAAGTTAGACTTATTCGTCAAGGAGTAGTTTTATATGAAGGCAAATTATCTTCATTAAAGAGATTCCAAAATGATGTTAAAGAAGTAAATCATGGTTATGAATGTGGTCTTACAATAGAAAATTATAATGATTTAAAAGAACAAGATATAATTGAAGGCTATATTATGGTTGAAGTAAAGAGGGATTAATAATGAACTATAAACAAGATAAAAATTCGATATTAATTCAAAAATATATTTCTGACATTTTACAATTTCAAGTGAAAAAGGATATTGGTGGGATGCCTACAATTACTCATTGTGAGGTAACTAGTGATTATTCTTATGCCAAAGTATACGTTTCTTTTGTAGGGATGGGAAATAAAGAAAAATATTTAGAAGATATAAAGCGTTGTAAAGGATTTATTCGTTCAGAATTAGCTAAAAAGATAAAAATTTATAAAGTTCCTGATTTAATTTTCTTACTTGATGATTCTTATGACAGAGGACAACATATCGAAGATATTATTAAGAAAATTCATGAAGAAGACGCTAATAGAAATAAATAAGGAGTAATCTTAAGATTACTCCTTTTCTAATTTGTTTTTATCCCAAAGTTCAACTTTATCAGTGTTAGATAACATTGATAGAAAGTTTTCTTTAGCTTGAGGATATTTTTTATATAAATAATTTAATAGTTCTTTAATGTCTTGTCTTTTTGTAGTTTTAT
This sequence comes from uncultured Eubacteriales bacterium, assembly GCA_964646425.1. GTDB lineage: Bacteria > Bacillota_I > Bacilli_A > RFN20 > JAISJY01 > CAZYEI01. Next base: position 1,766 of record CAZYEI010000023.1, read on the forward strand.
CATTAGGACACGTTGATTGAATAATAGGTAAATTTAAATTATTAACTGTTGTACTTATATCTTTTTCACGAATATATATCAAAGGTCTTATAAATTCTAATTTGGTGTTTTCTAAATACATCTTTGGCTTAAATGTTGCAATTCTACCTCCATAAATTGTATTTAAAAGGAGAGTTTCGATGGCATCATCACCATGATGAGCAAATGCTACTTTGTTGCAATTATGCTTATGGGCTGCTTCATTAATTGCAGCTTTTTTCATTCTTGAACATATGGAACAAGATAATTTTCCTTGATTTGTTAAATTTTTTTGTAATACTTGATAAATTGGTGGATTGGATTCTTCTAAGAAAAAACTAATTTTTTCGTTTTTACAATAATCGATTACAGGCTTAAAATCCATATTTTCAAATCCCATTTTAATATGAATTCCAATAAACTCATAATTTTTTTTACTATAAAACTTATATAATTGCAAGGCTTTAAGTAAGACAATTGAATCCTTTCCTCCTGAAATTCCTACTGCAATTTTATCTCCATTATTAATTAAATTAAATTCATTGTCGGCTTTCTTTAAAAATCCTAGTATTTTCGCCATGCTCATAAATAAATCACCATGCAATATTATAAACTAAATTGAAGAATATGTGAAGAAATGTTATAATATTTAAATTGAAGGAGCGATTATAATGGATGGTATTATATTAGTGGATAAGGATGTTAATTTTACAAGTTTTGATGTTTGCAATCTTGTTAAAAAAAATTTGCATATTAGTAAAGTTGGTCATTCTGGTACTTTAGATCCTTTTGCATCTGGTCTTCTTTTGATTACTGTTGGTAAATCAACAAAAATCAATCAATTTTTAGAAACTTTAGATAAAGAGTATATTGCTACTTTAACATTAGGAAAAAGAAGTTCTACCTTAGATACTGAAGGTGAAATACTTGAAGAACAAGAAGTAAGTGAATTAAGTGTTTCACAAATAATAAATGTTTTTAATTCTCTTCTTGGTGAATTAGAACAAGTTCCTCCAATGTATAGTGCTCTTAAAGTTAATGGTAAAAGGCTATATGAATATGCTCGTGAAGGTAAAAGTATTGAAAGAAAAATTCGTAGAATTAATATATATTCATTGGAATTATTAGAATATCAACATCCAAATATTACTTTTAAAGTTAAATGTTCAAAAGGAACCTATGTAAGGACTTTAGGTGAACAAATAGCTGAAAGATTAAATACAATTGGTTATCTTACTTATTTAAGAAGAACAAAAGTGGGAAATTTTGATGTATCATTTGCTAATTCAATAAATGATATTAGAGAAAATAAAGATATTAAGTGTCTTCCTTCTCTTGAAGGGTTGCAGCATTTTAAATCTATTGTTGTTAATGAAAAAATGAAACAAGATATTATGAATGGCAAAAAAATATATTTAGATGGTGAAAGTACTTTACTTGCGATAACTGAAAATAATCAAGCATTGGCAATTTTGGAAAAAAATGAATTTGGTCAATATGTTGTAAAGCGAGGCTTATGGTAAGATGAAATATGAAATAGTGTCAAATACTAAGAATATAAATAATGATGTAATATTTTGCTTGGGCTTTTTTGATGGAATGCATTTAGGACATCAAGAATTAATGAAAGAAACTCTGCGACTTGCTAAATTATATGATAAAAAAGCAGGGTTGATTACTTTTATAAATTTTCCTTCAACAAAGAAAATTAAAAGAAATAGTAAGAGAGTTTTAATAAATAATGAAGATAAGAAAAAGATTATTGCGGATTATAAATTAGATATTGTAGTATTTTTGGATTTTGATGATGAATGTAAAAATACTAGTAAAGAAGATTTTATGTTATTTTTAAAAAATGAACTTAATTGTTCTGGCATTGTTGTTGGCAGAGATTATCGTTTTGGCTTTAATGGAGAAGGTAATACTGAATATTTATTAACACTAAATACTCATGATTTTATTGTGTCTGTTATTGATCCTATTTGTATTAATAATGAAATTGTATCAACTACAAAAATTATAAAACTTCTTGAAGAAGGTCAAATAGAACTAGCAAATCAATTTTTAGGTCGTCCATATTATTTTGAAGGCATTGTTAAAGAGGGATTTCATGTTGGTAAAACATTAGGTTTTCCAACTGCTAATATTGATATTGCAGATGATTTAATAGTTCCGTTATATGGTGTTTATGCTGCAAAGATATATATAGATAATAATGAATATTATGGAATATCAAATATTGGGATTAGACCAAGTATTAATACTTTGGAAAAACCATTATTAGAAACGTATATTTTCGATTTTGATAAAAAAATATATCAGAAGAAAATTAAAGTTGAATTATTGTTTTTTGTTAGAAAAGAAAAGAAATTTATTTCAAAAGAGGAATTAAAAGAACAAATTAATAGAGATAAGCAAAAAGTCCTTGCATTATTATCTTAGTTAAAGTATAATATATTTTGCGACCAATCTTAGATTATTGCGTACTCCAGCGTGGTCTCGGATTTGGTTAAGAATAGATTTAGGAGGAAAAAATATGTTAAAGAAAGAAGTAGTAGCAGAAATCGTTGCTAAATATGGTACTCATGAAGGCGATACTGGTTCAAGTAGAGTTCAAGTTGCTTTATTAACTGAACAAATTAAATTATTAACTGAACACTTAAAAAACAATCGTCATGATTATTCTTCTCAAAGAGGATTACAAATCTTAGTTGGTAAGAGAAGAGGATTATTAAATTATATTAAGAAAAACGATTTAGCTGAATATCACAAATTAATTGCTGATTTAAAGTTAAGAAAGTAATAAAGAAAATCGAAACTTTTTGTTTCGATTTTTTTGTTTTTAATTATGATTTTAGAATTATTATTTTATAAAAATAATAGTATGAAAAAAATAGTAATTGTGGTAAAATAATAAAGGTTAAATAAAAAAGAGGTGTATGACAATGCCAAAACAAGTTTTTACTAGAGAATTTTATGGCAAAAAATTGATAATCGAAACAGGAGAAATCGCAAAACAGGCCGATGGTTCAGTCCTTGTTCGATACAACGATACCGTTGTGCTTTCTACAGCTGTTGCTTCCAATGAACCAAAAGATACAGATTTTTTCCCACTAACAGTTACTTTTGAAGAAAAATTGTATTCAGTTGGAAAAATCCCAGGTAGTTTCCTTAGAAGAGAAGGAAAACCGAGTGAACATTCTATTTTGTCTGCTCGTGAAATAGATAGAACTCTTCGTCCTTTATTTGCAGAGGGATTTAGAAATGAAGTTCAAGTTGTTAATACTGTTATGTCTGTTGATAAAGATGCTTCTGCTGAAATCGCTGCAATGATTGGTGCTTCATTAGCATTATGTATTTCTGATATTCCATTTGATGGTCCAATTGCAGGATGTGAAGTTGGAAGAGTAGATGGTGAATTTGTAATTGACCCTACATTAGAACAACTTGCCAAATCTGAACTTCATTTAACTGTTGCTGGAACTAAGAAAGCAATTAATATGGTTGAAGGTGATGCTCATGAAGTTGCTGAAGATGTAATTGTTGAAGCAATTATGTTTGCTCACGAACATATTAAAAATGTTATTGCTTTTGAAGAAGAAATTGTTGCTGTATGTGGAAAAGAAAAAAGAGAAATAGAATTATACGAAATTAGTCCTGAAATTAAAGCAGAAGTTGAAGGACTTGCAAAAAATCGCTTGATTGAAGCTGTTCGTATTAAAGAAAAATTATTGCGTTATGGCACAATTGATGAAATTGATGAAGAAGTAATTAATATATATGAAGAAAAAGAATATGAAGATGAAAAAGCAAAAAGAAATGTATTAAAACAAGTTAAAGATGTTCTTCATGATATTGTTAAAGACGAAGTTAGAAGATTAATTACTGAAGAAAAAATTCGTCCTGATGGTCGTAAAATTGATGAAATTCGTCCATTAAATGCTCAAAAAGATTTATTACCAAGAGTTCATGGTTCTGCCTTATTTACACGTGGTGAAACTCAAGTAATGTCAATTTGTACTTTAGGTTCAATGGGCGATGAACAACTTATCGATAATATTTCAGATGAAGAAACAAAGCGTTTTATGCACCATTATAATTTCCCACCATTCTCAGTTGGTGAAGTTGGTAGAATGAGTGGACCAGGTAGAAGAGAAATTGGCCATGGTGCTCTTGGTGAAAGAGCATTAAAGCAAGTTATTCCATCAGAAGAAGAATTCCCATATACTATTAGAGTTGTTAGTGAAGTTTTAGAATCAAATGGTTCATCATCACAAGCTTCTATTTGTGCATCATCTATGGCATTAATGGCTGCTGGAGTTCCTTTAAAAGCTCAAGTAAGTGGAATTGCTATGGGTTTAATTACTAATGGACCAATTGAAGAAGGTTATCCTTATACAATTTTAACTGATATTCAAGGTATGGAAGATCATTTAGGAGATATGGATTTCAAAGTTGCTGGAACTGAAAAAGGTGTTTGTGCTATTCAAATGGATATTAAAATTTCTGGAATTAACAGAGATATTATTAAGAAAGCATTAGATCAAGCTCATGGTGCTCGTGCTGAAATCAGAAAAGTAATGGATGAATGTATTGCTACTCCAAGAGATGATGTTTCACAATATGCTCCTAAATTTGATAAATTTACAATTGCTCCAGATAAAATTCGAGAAGTAATCGGTCCTGGAGGAAAAATGATTAATGAAATCATTGAAAAATGTGATCAAGTTAAAATCGATATTGAACAAGATGGAAGTGTTGTAATTTATCATTATTCTCGTGATGCAATTAACAAAGCCAAAGAAATGATTCAAAATATAGTTAAGGAAGCCAAAGTTGGTGAAATTTTTGAAGGAAAAGTTACTCGTATTGAAGATTATGGTGCTTTTGTTGAATTATTCCCTGGCTGTGAAGGAATGTGTCATGTTTCAAAATTAGCCCATGAAAGAATTGCTCATCCAAAAGATATTTGTAAAGTTGGAGATACAATGAGAGTTATTGTTACTGAAATTAAACAAGGTAAAGTTGGAGTATCTCGTAAGGAATTACTTCCTAAACCACAAAAAACTGAAAAGAAATAAGTTATTAAAGATATCACTAAATAGTGATATCTTTTTTGTGCAAAATAACATATTATAGTTATTGGTTATGCTTTTTGAATTACACATATTTAATGTGGATTTGATACAATTGTATTACTAATTTTAAGAATAGAATATAGTTCAGGGCATAATACAATCATTTCTAATCTAAATCAACATATTATTAAAACTTAAAAGTACACTCATAATATAAGAAATAAGGTCATTAGGTGCTACCAAGTTTGATGTAATTAAAACCTTTATTATGGAAATAATAATGTTATTACCGCTTATCGTGGGATTATCATCACTCACTTCAATGTTATATTCAAATTATATTAATAATATTTTGATTGAAAAGTATAATTTAGCAATTTCAATAATTAATTTTACTGGTAAACAAGTATTTTTGATTATATTTTTGACGATAATTGTGTCATCAGTAAGTATTATGCTTCCTTTAATGCGAATTTTAAAGAAAAAGCCAATTAATATAATAAATAATAAATAGTTATTAAGGTTTAATGTTTAATCTAGGCATTAAACCTTTTTTATGACAATTATTTAGAATTTGCATATATTAAACTAGGAAGTGAAATATATGGCGAAGGTGTTTTTATGTGGTGAAGATAAGCGTTTTATTGCTTGTAAAAAATATTTGAAAAAGAAAAAAATAAGTGTAGATTTGATAAATAAAAAAAGTGATTTAATCAATAGCGAAAGCCCTCAAATAATTGTATTACCATTTCAAGGAATAAATGTAATAACACAATTATATAAAGCAATATTTGAAAAGTATCATGATTGTCTTTTTATTTGCTATAATGTGACTGAAGAAATGCAAAAGTACATTGATAAATACCAAATAAAAGTTTTAAATTTAAGTCAAATATCAATGTTTTCAAAATTAAATAATATAGCAACGGCTGAAGCAACATTAAGTGATATTGTAACAAAAGTACCTAAGAATTTTTCGGATATTAAAGTTGCATTACTAGGCTATGGTCAATGTGGTAAAGAAGTATATGAATTATATAAAAAATTAAATATGAATATTGATATTTATATTAGACGAGAAGAAATAAAAAAATCAATTGGAGAGAATGGCTTTTTATTGACAGAACTTGAAGAAAATATAAATAAATATGATTTACTTGTTAATACAATTCCTGCTAATGTTGTTGATGACTCATTACTACATAATGTTTCAATAAATACAGTTTTGTTAGATTTAGCATCAAGTCCTTATGGTTGGAATCATGAACTAGCAAAATACTTAGGATTATATTCATATATTTTAAAGGCGTTGCCTAGTTTATATAGATTTGAAACTATCGGAGAAGCCTTAAGTATAATAGTATTGGAGTGCTTAAATTTATGAAGAAATTATGCATTGGAGTAACTGGTTCATTTTGTAATCATCCTCGATTAACTAAGATTCTAGATAAGCTAGTAAAGAACTATGATATTACATTTGTTGTTAGTGATAATGTTCAAAAAATTAAGACTCGCTTTGGCACATTTGATAGTTTAATAAATAATTTAAAAAAATATACTAATAAAGAAATAATTATAGATTTATCTGGTAGTGAATTATTGGGACCTAAATATAAACAAGATATTATGCTTATTTTGCCATGTAGTGCAACTACAGTGAATAAACTTGAACAAGGAATATACGATAATCCGGTTTTACTTGCTTGTAAAGCAAATTTAAGAAACGAAATCCCGATTGTTTTATGCATTGCTTCAAATGATTTTTTGGGAATTTCAGGTAAAAACTTACTAAGTTTAATAAATCGAAAAAATATTTATATAGTTCCTTTTGGACAAGATGACTATATAAATAAAGCAAATAGTCTTGTTTCACATTTTGAGGATATTGAAAGTACACTTATATTTGCATTAAAAGGAAGACAAATTCAACCTATTTTAAGAGATTATAAAAGGAGAGATTAGATGTTTGGAAAATTAATATGTGCAGTTCCTACTCCATTTGATATAAATAATGAAGTTGATTATGATACATTTGAAGACTTAATTTTTGATTTAAAAGATCAACATATTGATGCGATTGTAGTTGGTGGAAGTACGGGAGAGGGACATTTATTAAATGCAACTGAACTTTTAAATTTGGTAATGAGTGCAATTAGAGTCTGTGATCATGAAATAAAAGTAATCGCAAGTGTTAATTATAGTGATACGAGAACAGCAATTGAAATGGTAGAAGTTCTTAATACATTAAAAATTGATGGAATATTAGTGATAGTTCCATATTATTTATTGCCGAATCAAGATGGTATATATCAACATTTCTCACAAATCGCCAGTAAAAGTAAACATCCAATAATAATTTATAATATTCCTAAAAGAGTAGGGACATCAATTCATTTTTCTACCTTGCAAAGATTAATGGAAAATTGTGAAAATATTGTAGGAATAAAAGAAGCATCAAAAGATTTAGAATTTGTCAAAAACATTAAAGAATTTAATTCTAATTTTTTAGTATATTGTGGTGATGATAAATTACTATTGGATTTTTTAAATAATGGTGCAGACGGGATAATAAGTGTAGCGGGAAATATAATTCCTGAAGATATAAATGATTTTATTTCAAGTTATAATAATGAAGTTATTGATAATAAGTTATATGATTATATAATGCTGATTGCAAATATTTTATCATTAGATACTAATCCGATAATTTTAAAATATATTCTTTATAAAAAAGGATATGATTTTCAAAGATTGAGGTTACCACTAACTTACATAAAAGAATATGATCAAAGAATAGTGGATGAATTATTGGGATTTGATGATAAATAAAAAATGGCAAATTATTTGCCATTTTTTAAATTTCACCTAAAAATTTTAAATCTTCATCTGAAAGAGTTAAATCAAATACTTCTAAATTGTCTTTGATTCTTGTTTTATTTACTGATTTTGGTAGTGGTAAGAATCTGTTTTGTAGAGACCATACCATACAAACTTTAGCAATTGTTGTTTGATATTTTTCAGCAATTTTAATTACTTTATCATTGTTAAAAATTCTACCAGTTGCAAATGGAGAGTATGCTTCTAATAAAATGTTTTTTTCACGACAAAATTTTATTGTATCTCTTGGTATATAATTAGGGTTAATTTGTATTTGATTGACATGAGGAATAATATTTGCGCTTTTAAGAAGTGGAATTAAATGGCGAGGTTCAAAATTTGAAACGCCAATTGCTCGACATTTTCCTTGTTTATATAAGTCTTCGAACGCTTTCCATGTTTCAATATTTTGTTCCATATATTCCATACCATCACTATTAACATCCCATGGTTTAGGGGCGTGAATTAAGTATAAATCGATATAATCAACCCCTAATTTTTCAAGTGATTCCTGACAATATTTTATAGCAGTATCATAGCCTTTACATTCAGCAGGTAATTTAGTTGTAATAAAAATATCTTCTCTTTTAATACTACTATCTTTGATAGCTTTTCCTATACTTCTTTCATTTCCATAAGCTCTTGCTGTATCAATATGACGATAGCCAGCTTTTAAAGCATAAAGTGTAGAATTATAAGCATCCTCTCCATCAGGTATTTGCCATGTGCCAAAACCTATTACGGGGATTTCAACATCATTGGCTAATCTATATTTACTATTTTGATTCATATTATTATTTCCTTTCTTATGTGATAATAGTACCAAAAAAAATTTTTTAATTCAATATAATTAAGATAAAATCATATTTTATTCTAAAAATAAAATATTTTTAGCATCAATGTTGAAATAGTAAATGATTATTTGCTATAATAATAGCGAATTAAAAATAAGTTAAATGAGGTTAGATAATATGAAAGATAAGATTAAGGTTTTTGCCCTTGGTGGATTGGATGAAAGAGGAAAAAATATTTATGTAGTGGAAAAAAATAATGATATATTTGTGATTGATGGTGGAATGAAATATCCTGAAAAAACAATGCCAGGTATTGATTTTATAATTCCCAATATTGATTATCTTGTTGAAAATAGAGATAAAATTGTTGGAATTATTGCCTCGCATGCTCATGATGATATGATTGGTTCTTTGCCATATATTATTAAGAAATTAAAGGTACCTGTGTATACTTCTAAAGTAACTGCATATTTTATTAAGGATGCAGCAAGAAGACAACAAGTAGAAACTGAGAATATTGATTTTAGATATGTTGAAGAAAATGAAGAAAAGGATATTAATGGAAATAAAGTGTATTTCTTTTCTACCACTCATTCTGTTGCTCAAAGTTTTGGCGTGGCTATTGATACTGATCAAGGTTTGATTGTTTATACTGGAGATTATATTTTTGATTTTAGTGCTTCAAATAAATTTTCTTTTGACATATCATATATGTCTAAAATTGCTAATAAAGGTGTTTTACTTCTTTTAGGTGAATCTGATGGTGCTGATCATAATGGTCATACTTCTCCAACCCATAGATTAACACCATTAATTGAGCCTTATTTTGTGGATTCTGATTCACGAATTTTCATTTCTCAATTTACTCAATCTTTATTTGGTATAAATGAAATTATCGAATTAGCATTAAAGTATAATCGTAAAATATTATTTTATAGTAGAGAAATGCAAGGTCATGTAAAAGTATTTAGACAATTAGGGATTTTGAATATTCCTGATAATATGTTAGTATCATATGATTATTTAGCTAATGAAAATAATAAAGATGTTTGTGTTATTTTTACAGGAATTGGTGAGAGAATTTATCGTGTTCTTAAAAAAGTTGCTGATGGTGACAAAAATAAAAATATGTATATAAATCCTGATGATTTAATAATTATTGCTACGCCTTCAGTTCCTGGCTGTGAAACAGAAGCTGCTTCTGCTAGTGATGCAATATTTAGAACTGGAGCAAAAGTTGTAACTATTAGCAGAAAACAAGTAGCTTCAATGCATGCTTCTAGAGAAGATATTAAAATGATGCTTAAAATCTTTAAACCTCGTTATTATATGCCTGTCAAAGGCGAGTTTAGACAATTATTAGCTAATGCACAATTGGCTGTTGATTTGAATGTTGGCTATAATCATTCAAATGTTATTGTTTATGATAATGGAATGATTGCTGAATTTAAAGATGGTAAAAAAATTGAAAAATTTCCTGTTGAAACAGTTAAAGTTGGAGATGTTTTTGTAGATGGTCTTGGCGTTGGTGATATTGGTTCTGGTGTTTTAGAAGATCGTCAACGGTTATCAGACAATGGCGTCGTCATTTTAGGAGCAACGGTTAATAAGAAAACGGGTATTGTTGTTGCTGGACCAGATATTCAAATTAGAGGATTAGTATATTTAAGAGATGCTGAAGATTTAGTAAAAGATATTACTAAAACATTTATAGATATCTTGAGTACTGAAATTAAGGATCCATATTATAATTTGGATGATGTTTCTAAAAAAATTAGGGATAGAATTTCATATAAAATTAGAAAAGCAACAGGAAAAGACCCGATTATTATTCCTGCGATTGTAGAATTGATGTAAAAAGCTTGATTAGTCAAGCTTTTTATCTTTATTAAAGATAAAAATTCTATAAATATCTTTTGTTTGCATAATTTTAGTTGTATAATAATAGAAGTAGGTGAGTCAAAATGGCAAAAGAAAAGCGAAAAAATTATCAAGAAATAAAAAATAGCAATGATAAAATGATGTCAAAAGAGACTCAAAATGCTTTACTAGGCATTTTATTATTTTTACTTTGCCTTATTGGATTACTTGAAAATGGTGGTCCACTTGGAAGAATAATTAGATATATTTTTGTGTTTTTGCTAGGAACATTTTTTCCTTTTGCCTTACTTGTTGGATGCTTGTTGGGGATAATTTTATTTATTAAACGAGAAGTTAAACCGGTAAAATTAGGATTAACTGCATGGTCTGGGATTATATTTGTAATTTCGTTATTAGTACTTTCTAGCGAAAATAATTTTTCGTTAGCGGTTGTTTTTAAAAATTATCGTGATTTATTTACTTCGGTTGATCGTGGTGGCTTAATGGTTATTGTTGATAGTAGCCTTGGTGGCGGAATAATTGGATTTTTCTTTTATTCATTGGTGGCTGCTTTGGTTGGCGATATTGGAGTAAAAATTGTATTTTTTGTTTTATTACTTTTATTTGGATATTTATTCTTTAAACCGGTTTTATTTTATTTTATTAATATGTTTACAAAACATTTAAATAAGAGACAAGAATATGAAAGAATTACAAGAAATGATGATGCTCTTATGCCTAAAAAATCGTTATTTAATGATGAATTAGAAATTGAGGAGCCTATATTAACAGAGGATTCAACTAAAATAAAAGAAGATCTATTTAGCGATGAAGATGAATTAGAACCGATTTTTGGAGAAAAAATAAGTAAAGATAATAAAATCGTTGTTGAAGATTTAACTGATGATGATATTTTAATTAATAAACAAGTTTATAAAGAAAAATATGCTAAAGAATCTGCATTTACAGTAAACAATAATAATTTTAATGAAGAATTATTTGTACCAAAGAAAGAGATTAAAAAAGATACTTTTGATATATTTTCAGACTCTATTTTTAAAAGTGAAGATGTTCAAAAAGTTCGTGAAAATAAATTGATTAATAAGATTGAAAAGGAAGCTAGTGGAATCAAGTCATTTGATATTTTTGAAAATAATGAAAAGGACGTTCCGATAGAAGAAATCAAAAATGAAAAGATTGTTGAACAACCTTTGGCTAGAGAAATAGATATTGATGATGATTTAAAAAACTACTCAAGTTTTAATGAAGAACGAAATAGCGTTAATAGTCAAAATATTTATAATTATAGTGATAATGAAAGTATACATATTAATACTGAAATTAGTTTAAAAGAAGAAGTTAACAATCAAAATGAAATTCAAGAACAATTAAATGATAATTCATTTACGAGATATAATGATAATAAAAGTGAACCAAAACTTAATATTAATAATTATCAAACTAATGTTGGCTTTTCAAATTTGGAGAAAACTAAGCGTGAGACTAGAGAAAATGAAATTGAAAAAGAAAAGCAAACTGATGCTGTTAATCCGTTTGCTACTTATCAATTGCCTAGTTTAGGGCTTCTTGAAGATATTAAGGATAATTCATATTTTGAAAACAAACAAAATGCATTAATTAAATCCAAACTAATTAATGAAAAATTAGCTGCGCTAGGTATAAAAGGACGTGTGGTTGATCAACATGTTGCTCCTGCTTTTACTAGATATGAAATTGCTTTAGATTCTACTGAAAAAATGAATCAATTTGCTAATATTTCTAAAGATTTGCAAAGTGCAGTTGCTGCCCCATCAATTTCTATTTTAGCTCCAATTCCTAATTCAATGAATGCTGGAGTTGATGTTCCAAATGCTATAAGAGGAATGGTTGGCTTAAAAGATGTTTTAGCTAACATGTCATATGATATGCCCACTTTATATGTAGGGTTAGGCAAAGATTCTGTTGGTAAAGTTGTCGGAATAAATTTAGCTGAAACACCACACATGCTTGTTGCAGGAAGTACAGGAACTGGAAAATCTGTATGTATGAATACTTTAATTATTTCTTTAATAATGCATGCTAAACCTGATGAATTGAAAATGATTATGATTGATCCCAAACGAGTTGAAATGGCAAGTTATCATAATATTCCTCATCTTGCATGTCCTGTCATAACTGATGTTAGAAAAGCAGGTGTTGCATTGCAAAAGGTTGCTAAACTAATGCATGAAAGATTCAAACTTTTTGAAACATTAGGTGTTAGAAATATTGGAGCATATAATCGAATGATGAAAAAACAAAATAAAACGATTATGCCTTATTATGTTGTTTTTATTGATGAAATGGCTGATTTGTTTAATCATGTTAAATCTGCTGAACAGACGCTTATTGAAATATGCTCATTAGCTCGAGCTGCTGGTATTCATGTTGTTTGTGCTACCCAAAGACCCAGTGCTGACATTATTACAAGTAATATTAAAGTTAATATCCCATCTCGAATTGCTTTTGCAGTTTCTTCGATTGGCGATTCAAAAACAGTATTAGGACAATCAGGTGCAGAAAATTTATTGGGAAAAGGAGATATGATTATCAATGTTCCAGGACAATTATCTTATGTAAGAGCTCAAGGAGCCTATGTAAGTGATGAAGATATTGAAGTAATTACAGAATTTATTAAAAAACAAGCAGAGCCAGTATATAATCCGACATTACTGGACTTGGAACCTGAAACTAATAGTGAAATTGATTTTGATGGCAGCGATTCTAAAGATAGTGATTTAGCAAATATGGTAATTGAATTTATTAAAAAAGTTGCTCAAGTCTCAACAACAAAAGTTCAAAATCGCTTCAATATTGGTTATCCCAAAGCAGCAAGAATTATGGACCTTTTAAATGATAAAGGCATAATTATGAAAGATCCAATAACAAAATTATGGGTATTATCAGATACCTATATGGATGAAGAAATTAGAGATGAATAGCATGATTATAGGTATTGGTGTTGATATTGCAAAAATATCAAGATTCGAAAATAAATCCGAGCATTTTGTTAAACGTATTCTTTCAGAAAAAGAGTTAAATATTTATGCTTCATTAAATATAGAAAATAAAATAGTTTATTTAGCAACAAGATTTTCTGCTAAGGAAGCTTTGTTTAAAGCTTTTAAAAATAAGAATTTTGATTTTTCTACTATAAGTATTTTGAATGAAAAAAATGGTGCTCCATATGTTGAATTTGAAACACCATATAAAATTCATATTTCTATTTCTCACGAAAAAGAATATGTTATTTGTTATGTATTAGTAGAAGAATAATATTGAATCGATTGATAACTGGTCTCAATTTTTAATGAAAAATCATTAATGTTGAGGCTTTTTTTATAACGATACCGCAAATCATTAATACCAAATATATCAATACTATATCTAATGGAAATATTGTATAAATCTCTTAATTGTTCATATATATGATTTTTTATGATGTTGTCTATATTATTAAAATTTTCATTTTGAGGGTAAATAAGATCAATTCCATTAAAATTTAAATATATAATATTATAAGTATCGTAAACTTTGATTTTTGAATTAATGTCATGAATTTTAATAAAGTATTTGCAATCAATATCATTGATTTCTAAAGAATTTATTTTTTTAGTATATAAGTATTTAAATCCTACTATTTCATTTAATTTAAAGTAAATGAATTTATTGGTATATTGTTGAGTGAAGTAACAACCATCAAGATTTAAAATTTTATTATTTGACACTTCACCTTCTTTATCAGAACTTTCAATATTTTCATCTAAGAAAATTGAAGGAATGTAATACATTTTTTGATTATCAAGTATTGATTTGCAAATTGAAAGAAGAGTATTTGGATAAATTAAACTGGCAATATTTGAATCTTGTGGATTATTTAAAATAGTGAAGAAAGAAGATTCATCTAATATATTTTGATTATTAAAAATATTTTCAATGTTTTCATTTGTTCCATAGACATAAATGTTTGTTGGAAGTATAGGATGTTTTATTAATAATTTAAATAAGTTTTGGACTATTATTTCATTGTTTAATATTGAATTTGTTAAAATCAAACTTTGAATATGGCGCATACTTATTCTTTTTTTAGTTATACTATTTAATTTATTATAGCAATCATAAAATGATTTTCCGTTTTGTTTAATTGAAAAAGTGGAATTTTTGGAATTAGGACTGATATTTTCATTTTTAGATAAAAAAGAAGGATTGATTATTTGAAAAAATAAAGTATATTCCTTTGCTTTATTATCGTAGTCGAAGGCAAAACTTGTTGGATATAATTCATTACTAATATCAATACTTGTTATTTTACTGGAGGCAAATACTAATATGATTATCGAAAGTGTTAAAAATAATTTTTTCATTGTTTGTGGGTTATTTTATCAAGATAATATTCAATGCCTCGAAATTGAATAAAATTTTTTTGATAAAATTCTATATCACTTAAATATAATAATATGCAAATTGAACTTAAAAAAAATCCAATTAGTCCAAGAAAGAGTGCACTAATAAAAATAATGGACTGACATATAAAAATAGCAGTATTGAAACTTAAATTATCAGAAATTATATATGTTGAAATAGTCGAAACAGAACAGATTAATAATACTTCCTGACCGATAATTCCACTAGTTACGGACACTTGGCCAATAATGATACTTCCTACCATAAGTAATGCACTATTTATTCCTGAAACATTTCTAGTTCCAGCTAGTCTAAATAATTGAAAAAAGAGTGTCGCAATAACTAGTTCTACTTGAATTGGGTAAGATATTCCTTGTCTAGCGTTGTAAATATTGTTTAATAAAACTAAAGGAATAAAGTCTGGTGTATATGCAAGTAATGCAGTTGAAAATCCTAATAAAAATAGGCTAATAAAAAAAGCAATCATATATAAGATATGATCTATTTTTTTTATTGTATAATGCTCTAAGCTATTATCGGCATATTCAATAAAATTATGAAATGAACTTGGAAAAATAAGTGCTAATGGCATTCCGTCAATTAAAATTACTACTTTTCCTTTTACTAAAGAGTGGGCTACAAAACTACTTCTTGAAGTATAAGTAAAGGAAGTGAAAATTCCATCTTCTTTTAATACTTCTTTTTCAAACTGGGACATTGTTACTAATGCCTCAAGTTCGCAATTTTTTATTTTTTCACGAATTTTTTTCAGCACATATGTTTTTTTCATATTATCATGATAAATAATATGGACATCTGTTTTAGTTACGCTACCAATTATGTATTTTTCGGATTTAATAACTACTGATTTTAATCTTTTTCTAAGTAAAGATTCGTTTATTAAGATACTTTCTACTAAACCATCATGGGCATCGCTATTTGAAGCATCACCTGGTGGAAGGGTGGTATTTCTATGGGGAGCATTTGAACAATCAAGATAATAAAAAGAATAATTTAGACTACATATTATCACAAAATGACCTAAAAACAAATGATGTTCAATTGAACTCAATGTCTTATTTTCAAGTTCTGCTAAATTTGCTATTGAACTTTCATTTAATTTATCGTCGCTTTTTCTTAAGAGATTTCTTAACAGTGGGAGATAAAATGAGTTAAATGTTTTAATATCAGAAAGTTCACTGTGATATAATACATAAAAAAAATTATTAGCATCTTTAATATATATGTGTCCAATAAAATTTACATTTTTTAGATTGTCATTTATGTTTTTAATTTGTTCATATATTTTTTTCATGATTATTGCTCCTAAAGGTTATAAATTGAATAATTAATAATGTTAAAAAAAGAAAACCTAATAAATAAAATAATGTATCGATTATATTTTTTAAAATATACACTTTTTCAAATAAAAAAAGTGAGAATATGAGAATAAATGCAAAAAAGAGAATAATTTTATTTGGTGACTCTATAAAATAAAGTTGTCTTAATGAATGAAGTAAATTTAGAATAAATATAAAAGTAGTTATAAGACACAAGGAAACTGGTATGATATATAAATGTTCACTATAATATCCAAGATCAAGTGCATCAAATATAGTATAAAAAGGATAGTCTAAATAGGATACAAGGACTCCAAGTTGTTTAATTTGTATAAATAAAAAATATGTATTTGATACAAATAATATTATTGCAAGTATGATTAATTCTTTTATTCTAAATGGTGTTGAAGCATATGAAGTTGTTGATAGTGAAAGTAATGGAAATAATATAATTGATAAAAGATATAAAAAAATAAAAATAAGATTACTATTTATAGAGATATTTATGGGAAGAAGTATGGAAATATCAATATTTTTAGGTACAAAGAAAAAAACTAGAAATTGTAATTCAAAGAGAATAAAAATAATTACGCCTACTTGATATGTAGAATATGGACTTTTATATATTCCGAAAGATACTAAGACAAATAATAATGGCATAATAAAAATATATTTAGCATTAACGTAAAAGTAATTGTTTATGAAGTTAAAAAAGAAATAGATTAAATATAAGAGCAAAATTAGAGTAATTAATGTTATTGTTATTGCATACATGCAATATGATGCTTTATTGTTTTGTTTAAAATAAAATAAATCGTAATTTCTTATTTTCTCATATTTGTTTTTGAGAAAAATAATCATAAGTGATTGTAATAAATAGGCAAAAAATAATAGGAAAAATGCTAATTTAAAGTTAAATCTATATAAATATGGTGCAAGTATAACTTGATTGAAAAAAGTTGCAAGCAGTCCATAAACAATTAATATAAGGGAACTAGGAAGTTTCTTATTCATCAGGGTATCACCATTTTTATTTTTGTCGAAAATTGTCAAATTATGCAAATCTATATTGAAATAACTGAATTTATGTGTTAACATAATTTTAGTTTTACCTGCTTTACATAATAATAGGGAGGATTAGAAAATGATATGCTGTAGTGCATCAGGAGTTGGCAGAGTATTTAAGATTGAGAATGATATAAATAATGTTGAATATATTTTATTGGAAGTAGAAAGACCTTTTCTTGGTGAACAAAGAAAACAAGTAAATGATTATTTACCTTTATATGATTGGAATGATAGATGTAAAAGATTTTCATATTACATTGAAGAAGGGGATATTATTGCTTTTAAAGGCCGTATTGAAACTAAAAATGAAATTGGCGTTATAATTGTTTGCGAACAAGTTAGGGTAATATTAAAAGGAAAAAAATAAGTTTTTCTATCTATTTTTAGCAACATATGTTAAAATTAAAAAAGATTTAAAAAAAGAGGAATGATTTATGAAATGTTATTTAGATTTATGTAAATACGTATTAAATAATGGAACATATAAGAAGGATAGAACTGGCGTTGGTACATATTCTACTTTTGGTTATCAAATGCGTGTTAATTTAGAAGAAGGCTTTCCTTTGTTAACTACTAAAAAGGTGTTTTATAAAGGTGTCCTTGCAGAATTATTGTGGTTTATTAAAGGAAATACTAATATTCAGGAACTTGTAAAGCAAAATGTGAAAATTTGGAATGAATGGCCTTATGAATCATATAAAAAATCAAATGACTATCAAGGGGAAAGTTTAGCAGAATTTGTTGAAAAAATAAAACTTGATGATGAATTTGCTGAAAAATATGGTAATCTTGGACCAGTGTATGGAAAACAATGGCGTGATTTTTTTGGAGTTGATCAACTTAAAGAACTAGAAAATAATTTAAAAAATAATCCTTTTTCAAGAAGACATATTTTATGTGCTTGGAATCCTGCTCAAATTAATGATATGGCCTTACCACCTTGTCATGCTTTTGTTCAATTTTATGTCTCTGGGGATGGAAAAAAATTGTCATGTCAACTATATCAAAGAAGTGCTGATGTTTTTTTGGGAGTACCATTTAATATTGCATCTTATGCTACTTTATTGATTATGTTAGCTCATACATGTGGATATGAGGCATATGAATTTATTCATACATTCGGAGATGTACATATTTATAATAATCACCTTGAACAAATTAAACTTCAATTGTCGAGAGAACCTAGACCTCTTCCAAAACTTGTAATAAAAAGAAAGGTATCTAGTATTTTTGATTTTAAATATGATGATTTTGAAATTGTTGATTATAATCCTCATGAAAAGATTGTCGGGGAGGTCGCTGTATAATGTTTGTAGCAATAGTAGCACATGATAAAAATTTACTTATTGGTAATGATTTAAAAATTCCTTGGCATGTAAAAGAAGATTTTCAACATTTTAAAAGAACTACAATAAATCATACTATTGTAATGGGTTTAAATACTTATAAATCTATCGGTAAAGCTTTGCCTGATAGAAAAACGATTGTGATAAGTGATGTTGCTGTTCCTGAAATTAAAGATGCCGAAGTTTTAAATTCACTTGATGCTTTAATATCACGTTATAAAAATAGTAGTGAAAAAATATTTATTTGTGGAGGTGCTTCAATATATCGCCAACTTTTGCCATTATGTGATGAATTAATAGTATCCTTAATAAAAGGGGATTATGAAGGGAATATTTATTTTCCAGAATATCGTCATGATTTTAAAAAAATAAATGTTATTGAAAATGAAAAATTTACAATTAATTATTACAAGAAAGTTGGTAAATAATTATGTTAAAATATTTAATTATTGTTTTTAAATTGGGCTTTTATTTAATTTATAAAACTCCGAAAATATTATATATTTATTATAGAAGAAATAAGTATAGTGCTGAATATAAATATAATTACTGTCGTAATATTATGCATAAGTTATCTAAAGCCTTTAATGTTGAGTATCATATTGATGGATTGGAAAATTTGCCGAAAGATGGTCAATATGTTCTTTATCCTAATCATCAATCCAATTTTGATCCATTGGCACTTATTTCGATTTTTAATGAGCCATTTCAATTTGTAGGTAAAATTGAAGTTAAGAAAATGCCCTATATTAATAAATTTTTTGAAATCTTGGATTGCATATATTTAGATAGAGAAGATATCCGTGCTTCAATTAAAACGATGAGAGAGTGTCAAAGGCGTATAGCAGAAGATAAAATTAATTATGTTATTTTCCCAGAAGGAACAAGAACGAGAAAACTAGATCGTCGTATGAACGAATATAAGGCGGGTGCTTTAAAGCCGGCATATGGAGCGCATGCTTATATTGTTCCTACAATGTTGAATGGAACATATAGAGTATTAAACAAAAATATTCGTCGCAAAACTTATCGTGTTGATATTAAATTTTTAATTCCTATTTCATATGAAGAATATAAAGATATTACTACAACGGATTTGGCTAAGCAAATTCATGACTTAACAGCAATAGAATTAGAAAAGTCCTTTATTAATAATCCAGCTGAATAACAGCTTATTAAGAAACTATTAAGTTTTTTTGATTATCTTAATAGTTTTTTTAATTATTTATAATTAAATTAAATTTTATAAAAAAATTAGCACTCAAGTGTTGACTTTGCTAAAAAAATGAATATAATATAATTAGCAATCCGAAAAAGGGAGTGCTAAACGAGGTGAGAATATGGAGCGCTTATCAAGAAGAGAAAGAATCTTGAAATATATTGTTGAAGAGTTTATTAAAACTGCCAACCCAATTGGCTCACAGACTTTAATTAAACAATATAATCTACCATATTCGAGTGCAACAGTTAGAAATGAGATGCTGGCGTTAGAGATTGAAGGATATCTTGAAAAGCCACATACATCTGCTGGAAGGATTCCTAGTTCTAAGGGGTATCGATATTATATTGATAATCTGAGAGAAAAAACTTTGGATAATGATTTTAAAAATCAAATTCAAACAGTTATTTCCAATCGTACGATGCAACTTGAAGAAGTTATTAAGCATTCATGTGAGATTTTATCACAAATGACTAATCTTACTTCAATTGTTCTTGGTCCTGATGCTCATTATGAACATTTAACCAAAATACAATTGATTCCTATTAGTGAAGCAACAGCTGTTTGTGTTTTTGTTACTGATAGAGGGTATGTTGAACATCGAACATTCAATATTCCAAATAATGTTGAATTAAAAGATATGGAAAATTGCGTTGAAATTTTAAATAATCGTTTAACTGGGACTCCAATTCTTGAAGTTGTTGAAAAAATCAATCTTTTAAAGCCGATTATTGAAGATAAAGTTCAACAACATGAAATTTTATTTAAGTCATTTATGGAGGCTTTCTTATCGTTTACTACTGAAAGAGTTGCGGTATATGGAAAAGAAAATATTTATGAAATGCCTGAATTTACAAATGATATTAATAAGTTAAAAACATTAATTAAGCTTCTTGAAAAAGATGAAATTTGGAAAAATCTCTCTAATCGAGATGGCGTTGTTGTAAAAATTGGTACTGAAAATACTATCGGTGCTTTAAAAGATGCTTCTGTTATTACAACAACAATTAATGTTGGTGGTAATGAAAAAGGAACAATTGCTTTAATTGGTCCGACAAGAATGGATTATGATAGAGTGATTGAAGCTGTCAACTTTGTTAGTCAAAAGATTAACGAATTACTTGAAGGAGATGATTCATAGTGGCAGAAGAAATAAAAGATGAAATAAATGAAGAATGTACATGCGAACATGATTGTGAATGTGGTAATAAAGAAAAGAAAAATCGTGAAGCCAAAAAATATGAAAAGAAAATTAGTGAATTGAATGATGAAATTGCCAAATGGCAAGAACAATTTTCTAAAGCATTAAATACCGCAGCACATCATGAAAATTTATCTAAATACTATAAAAGTGAATATGAAAGATTTGCTAAATATCGTTCACAAGCAATGATTGAAAAACTTTTACCAGTACTTGATAGTTTTCAAATGGCATTTGCAATGCAACCAACTACTGATGAAGCTAAAAATTATCGGATTGGATTTGAATTCATTTTAAGAATGTTTAAAGATGCTTTGGAACAAGAAGGAGTTAAAGAAATTGTTCCAGTAGTTAATCAAGAATTTGATGCTTCTTTCCATCAAGCTGTAGAAACTATTGAAGTTGATGATGAAAAAGAAGTAAATAAAATTCAAAAAGTTATTCTTAATGGATATATGTTAAAAGATCGCTTAATACGACCTGCCAATGTTGTAGTGAGTGTTTTAAAAAAAGAAGAAATAAAAGATTCTTCTCAAGAAGAAGTAAAAGATGAAATTAAAAATTAGGAGGATATAAATTATGGCAAGAGAAATTATTATTGGTATTGATTTAGGAACAACAAATTCAGTTGTTTCATATATGAATGCAGATGGAACTGTTAAGGTTATTCCTAATCCAGAAGGAAAAAATACAACTCCATCAGTAGTTGCTTTCAAAGCAACAGGTGAAGAAATTGTTGGTGATGCTGCTAAGCGTCAAATGGTTACTAACCCAGATACTATTTCTTCAGTTAAGAGATTAATGGGAACTAGTGAAAAGGTTCATGTTAATTGTATTAACAAAGATTTTACACCTCAAGAAATCTCAGCTAAAATCTTAGCTTATATGAAGAAATATGCTGAAGATCATCTAGGACAACCAGTTCATAAAGCAGTTATTACTGTTCCTGCTTATTTCAATG
>CAZYEI010000024.1:0-3083 GCA_964646425.1 uncultured Eubacteriales bacterium
ATTGTGGTACTATTGTAGATTTATGGACTACAGGTACAAATGGCGTTATTATTCCCAAAAAAGAAGAAATAGAATAAGTAATAAAAGTAGGTAAGATAAAATGATATGATACTTCTAAAGTAGATAAATAAAATAATTAAAAAGGAATAATAATCCCTTAGGGGATTTTCTACCTCGAGATTATCAAATCTACTTTGGAGGTATTTTTTATGAATTTATGTTATACTTAATTTGAATAATGGAGAGAACATTATGGAGATGAGTGCAAAAAATCAGTGTTAGAATAACTTGGAAAAATAAAAATAGATTACATTAATTTATGCACTTTCACAAGATTTAAAACGATGGTTAATTAAATTGAAACTCATCACTATTTCAATGAGAAGAAGGTAATAGATGGATGAAAATATCAAGCGTTGATATCATTTGGAGAAGGAAGAAGGTGCTTATTTTCCAATGAAATTTTAGAACAAATTGGAAAAAAGTATCATAAAACACCACCGCAAGTGATGCTTAGATGGGCTATTCAAAGAAATATTGTTGTATTGCCTAAATCAGTTCATATTGAAAGAATGAAACAAAATATTGATGTATTTGATTTTGAACTTTCAAACGAAGATATTAATTTAATCAAAAAATTAGATACAAACACAAGTTCTTTCTTTTCACATCAAGATCCTAATATGGTTGAGTGGTTTTATAAAATGGTAGAAGAAAGAAAAAATAATAATTATTATAATAAAGAGAAGAAAAATTGGTAAAGGAGAATATATGTATGAGAAAAAATTTAGGAGTTAAGACATTTATTTACCCTCAACCTGTGTTAATTATAGGTACATATGATAAAGATGGTAAAGCTAATGCAATGAATGCTGCTTGGGGAATGATTGCTGATTATGATAAAGTAATTGTTTGTTTAGCTAATCATAAAACAACAGAAAATATAGAAGTTAATAATGAATTTACAATTTCAATCGGAGAAGAAAAATATGTTACTGAATGTGATTATGTTGGAATAGTGTCTCAAAATAGTGAACCAAATAAAATGGAAAAATCAGGTTTTACTACAACTAAAGCTGAACATGTAAATGCACCGATAATTAATGAATTATCATTATGTTTAGAATGTAGATTATTAAAAATTTTAGAGGGTGAACTATATTTAGCAGAGATTGTAAATGTAAATGCAGATGAAAAAATACTTGATAAAAACAATAATATTTCATTAAGTAAATTTTTTCCAATTAGTTATGACCCATCTACTCATGGTTATTATAAAGTTATCGAAAGAGTTGGTAATGCTTTTAAAGATGGTCAAAAATTAAAATAGTAAATATATATTTAAGAGGTATAATACTATAATGTACTTAATCTTAAAAGTTAGACTAACCGAAATTGTTAAGTACATAATTATACCTTTTAGTTTTTATTAAGTATTAATTATATAGGTTATTGGAGGATGTTGATGGTATTACAAAAAGTTACAAAAGAAGTTTGGTACTGGGAAAAATTAAATATTCTTGCTAAGGAAGCCTTTCCTCCGAAAGAATATTTAGCACCAAGTAGTTTAATTGAAATGGCAAATGTGGACGATTTTAATTTTAATGCTTTAATAGATAATAATAAGTTCATTGGATTTATGGTTACTAAAATACATAAAAATCTTTGCTATCTATTCTTTTTGGCCATAGCTAATGAATATCGTTCAAAAGGCTATGGTAGTCAAGCAATTCAATTATTAAAAAAAGAATATCCAGATAAAATACAAGTGGTAGATTTTGAAATGTTAGATAAGAGTTCAAATAATTATGAACAAAGAAAAAAGCGAAGAGAATTTTATTTAAAAAATGGTTATAAAGAAACTGGATTGTTCTTATCATATTTAGGAATTGATTATGAAGTGTTCAGTATGAGTGATAAATTTAATGAGAAGATATTCAAAGACATGATGAGTAAAATGAATATTGAAGGATTTAATCCAAAATATTTTGAAAAAGAGATTTAAAATAAGAAAACGGAGCAAAGTAAAATAGATTATGATTAGAAAATATCAAAATAAAGATTTTTATGAAATAAACAAAATTACTGAAGAGTTTTGGAAAGATGAATTTAAAATGTCTGAAGAATTACAAAAATTTATCTATGATTTTTTGGTGAAATATTACTTGTATGATAATAATATAACATACGTTTATGAATGTGATAATGAAATTGTAGCTTTTTTATTAGCGCATTTAATTAACGAAAATAATGATGCTCGAAATTATTTTTATAATAATATTGTTTTTTTGAATGATAATGATAAGATACTTGCTCAAAATTATTTAGAATATCTTGAATATAATTATAAAATGGTTAAAGAAGTAATGCCTGAAAAATCGGTTTATCTTGGACTAATAGCAAGTAAAAAGAGGGGAGCAGGAAAAGAATTAATTAATAAATTATTGGCTCATTCAAAAAAATATAATTTGGGTGATATTTATTTATGGACGGATGAAACTTGTAATTATTTGTATTATGAAAAAATTGGGTTTGTTTTAAGAAAAAGTTATGATATAAATTTTTTTAATAAAAAAATTAGAACTTTTATTTATTCAATTAGTAATTCTTTATCAATGAATTAATAAAAATAACTATTTGTGTGTTGACATATTGACAAAAAAAACATTATAATAACTCCATAATTATATATAATTATGATGTAAATTGAATCATAATATATTAATTATAGGAAAGGGGATATATATGATAAGTTTTAAGAAAATATTGATTGCTAGCTTATCACTTGTGCTTTTTGGAACTACTTTAGTTGCTTGTGGTGGAACAAATTCTTCTGTATCGACAAACAGTGATTTTACAAGTAATTCTACTTCAAGTAATAATTCATCAAGTTCGAGTATTAGTTCAAGTGTTAGCTCATCAAGTACAATGAGTTCTTCAACACATACTCATAGTTATGGCGATTGGAAAATTGTTGATGAACCTACTATGACAACTGTAGGAGAGGCTATCAAAGAATGTATATGTGGAATGGATACAATTAGGGTTGAGTTGCCAGTGTTAACTGATACTGATACTTGGTC
>CAZYEI010000024.1:3183-20738 GCA_964646425.1 uncultured Eubacteriales bacterium
TACTTGGTCAATAAAAGAAAGTGTTGAACCAGATTGTGAAAATGCTGGTTATACTATTTATACATCATTATATGGAGATGTAAGAATTGAACTAAATGCTAAGGGACATAACTTTGGTGATTGGACTATTGTTTCAAATCCAACATTTGGAAATGAATCAAAGGCGATTATTTCAAGAGAGTGCTTAGCTGATTGCGATGAAGTAGAAACTAAGGAAGTAGCTGCTCAAAGATTATTAACTACAAAAATTGATGGTAATGTGGATGGCTATTCAACTATTATCGATGTTACTTTTGGTAGTTATACATTTATTTTAAATGATAATAATGAATGGGTAAGTAACAATGCTGGTATTGATAGTTCTAGTGCTACAATGAGCTTTACTCCTTCTGTTGATGGAACATTAATGTTTGATGTTGTAGTTTCTTCGGAAGCAAACTGGGATAAATTTAATTATGCTGGAAATTCATTATCTGGTGAAGATAGTGCTAGTGTTACAATTGAAATGAGTGCAGGTTTAACATATCAAATTAGTTACTCAAAAGATGGTTCTGGTTCTGGTGGAAATGATAATGCTGTTATTACTAATTTGCGCTTTTCATCAGTTGGTGTAAATGAAGGAATAGAATATTTTGTTCTTTCATTTGATACAAACGGAGGAAATAGTTTAGAACCTGTTGTAGGAACAAATTCAACAGATGTTGATTGTATGCCTGCAGATCCTGTTAAAGATAATTATGCATTTGATGGTTGGTATTTAGATGCTGATTTAACTAATGAGTATAATGGAGAACCATTAACTGAAAATACAACAGTTTATGCAAAATGGGTAGAAACTAAAAAAATTACATTAGTACTAAGTGATGAACTTGATAATCAAATAGTTTTTGCTCGAGTAGATGAAATTCCTGAATTACCTTCTCCAAATAGAGAAAAATATAAATTTGAAGGTTGGTATACTACTGAAACATTTGAAGCAGGAACAGAATATGTTCCTACATTGACAACTAATGATATAGTGCTATATGCAAAATGGAGTGTTGCTCCAGCTTATTGTGGTACTTACTTTGGATATAATGTTTATGGAGAAAGTTCGGCTGCTATTAATAGTAAGCAAACATTAACTATTGATTATGAAGGTGTAATTAGTGGACATAGAACTGGTGTAGTAGTTGCTTTTGATGAAGAAACAGGTATTATTACTTGGAAGGACACCAAAGACTCAGAAACTGAATATTATATGTATTATGCAAATGGAGTAATTGCTTACGCTTATAATAAAAATAATGATTTACCGTATAATGATATATTCGTATTTGTAAAAGAAAATATATCTTCAGTAAAAACAATGGCTTTAGTTCAAGATAAACTAGAAAGAATTGTTGAATTTACAACTGATGACAATACTAATAAAATTGTTTTTGTAAAAGGCAATGAAATATTTGCTGATGTTGTCTTAACAAATATGGATGGTGACAACGTAAGTGTAGCAGATTTGATTGCTAAAAATGTAAGTGAATTGATTATCTATGATAAAGATGGAAATATCGTTGGTTCATATGCTAAAAATGGCTCATATATGTCTCCAATGGATGGAAATCAAGGAACATATACAAATGGAGAAAACACTTTAGTATTAAATGGAGTAGATAAAGCTACATTAAATACTGAAGAAGGAACATATGAAGTAAAAGAAGGATATTTAGCTGTATATGTAAATAACACATATTATGAAGTAACTTTAGATAAAGGTACAATGGCATATGAAATAGAAATGCCAATGGTAACAATTGAATTTAATGCAGGAGATTTAGCAACAGTTGAAACTAAAACTGTAAATAAAAATATCGAAGTAACATTACCAGAACCTACAAATGAAGCATATATTTTTAGAGGTTGGTATTTAGATGCAGAACATAATAATGCTGTATCATTAGATTATATCCCAACAGAATCAGTAACTTTATATGCAAAATGGGATGCAAAAGTAACATTAACAATTGTTTATGGTAATGACTTAGAAGACTTAGTTTTATATTATGGTATTGGAGATGTGACAGAACCTGTAGTTCCTCCAGTAACAAAAGGAATGGCATTTGAAGGTTGGTATTTAGATGCAGAATTTGAAACACCATATACAATTGATGAAATTACTGAAAATACTATAATATATTGTAATTGGCAAAAAGCACATGCAATGTATGGTGATTATACAGGAATAGAAATTTATTATTATAACGAGAGTGGAACAAGTCCACGTTTAGGTCAAAAATTTAATATTACAATTGATGCATATGGTAAAATAAGTGGTTCAAGTTCTCATGATGGAACAATTACTTCTTATGATCCTGAAACAGGAGTATTTAATTTAGCAAAAGAAAATAGTTATAATGGTCTTGTTCTAAACTATTTTGGTGTCTATGATGCTACTAGTGGTGTAATAGCTTATGCATATAATACAAATACTGATACAATAGGAAAAGATTTTTATATTATCTTACCTTGCAATGCTATATCTATTGATGCATCTAACATTTCATACTGGGATTCGAATTGTGTTTTGATGACTGTTACATTAGATGAATCTACTACAGTTAATATATTTAAATTCAGAGATGAAATCTATTATGATGTAACATTTACATCTACAACTGAAGGTGTGACTGCAGGAAATGCTTCAACATATGAAGACCTTAAGATATTTGATTCAACAGAAAAATTAATTGCAGAATTTGCTCATGATGGAACAACATTAAAGTATTTGGATGGAAATCAAGGAACATATACAAATGGAGAAAACACTTTAGTATTAAATGGAGTAGATAAAGCTACATTAAATACTGAAGAAGGAACATATGAAGTAAAAGAAGGATATTTAGCTGTATATGTAAATAACACATATTATGAAGTAACTTTAGATAAAGGTACAATGGCATATGAAATAGAAATGCCAATGGTAACAATTGAATTTAATGCAGGAGATTTAGCAACAGTTGAAACTAAAACTGTAAATAAAAATATCGAAGTAACATTACCAGAACCTACAAATGAAGCATATATTTTTAGAGGTTGGTATTTAGATGCAGAACATAATAATGCTGTATCATTAGATTATATCCCAACAGAATCAGTAACTTTATATGCAAAATGGGATGCAAAAGTAACATTAACAATTGTTTATGGTAATGACTTAGAAGACTTAGTTTTATATTATGGTATTGGAGATGTGACAGAACCTGTAGTTCCTCCAGTAACAAAAGGAATGGCATTTGAAGGTTGGTATTTAGATGCAGAATTTGAAACACCATATACAATTGATGAAATTACTGAAAATACTATAATATATTGTAATTGGCAAAAATCTGTTGTTTATTGTGGAAATTATGTTGGAGTAAATGTTTATGGAAATTCTGCTTCTGGCTCAACTATTTCTGGTGGAACATGGCCTACAAATTTAGTTGTTGATGCTACTGGAAATGTAAGTGGACATCGCAGTGGAAAAGTAATTGAATATGATGAATTAACTGGAACATTTATATTAGAGTCTGGCACAACTAAGTATAATGGCTATTATGATGCTGAAAATGGAATATTGGTTTATGCATATAATTCTGGTGGCGATAGTATGGGATCTGATATATATATCTTCTTTAAAGATGTTACTTCTTTAAAAACTGATGACACACAAGCTTCATATTGGAATAGTGGTTATACTAAATTAATGACATTTGATATTTCTAGTAATAAGAAAGTTGATGTTTTATTCTATAATGATAAAATCTATTATGATGTAACATTTGCATCTACAACTGAAGGAATAACTACTGCTAATGCATATACTGCTAATGATTTAGTGGTTTATGATGCTAATGGTGAAATTATTGTGTCATTTGTGGCTGGAACAAATGGTTTAGAAGTTGTAGAAAACTAAATATATATTGTGAAAAACTCTCGAAGGATGATTTAATCCTTTGAGAGTTTTTTTTAAAAAAAGTGAAAAAAATCAATTTTTTATTGACTTATGATATTTAGTGGACTTATAATGGTTGCAATTATTATAAGTTTATATTTTGAATTAGGAACGACAAATTAATCAAATATAAATTATAATAATATGCTTTAGAGAAAACTATAGGGAGGAGTGTTTTTTATGTGGAAAAAGGAGTACTCTAAGCCGATTTTAGAAGTATCAGATTTTGGTTTAATTGAAGATGTTGCTGCATTAAACGTATCTAGTAATGCATTAGATTGGGTTAATGGAACTGGTAACACTGATAGCGTAGAATGGGAATAAAATAAGGAGAGTGAAAGTATGAAAAATAATATAAAATTTTTGACTAGCACCTTATTGATGGCTCTGATATGTGCTGGTGTTGTAACAAATGTAAATACTCGAACAAAAAATAATGGATTACAAGTTCGGGATGTGCTTGATAGTGATATCACAAAAGATGTAACAGGAAAAGTGATTAGAAAACTTGGCTCTGAAGATCCTACTGCCAATAATCTTATATCGGATGTTAAAGCCCAAGTTTCAACAGAAATTAATGGAAAAAGAAGCATTAGATTTGTCGCTGCATTAGATAGTTATTTATATGATTCTGTAAAATTTGATATTTCGGTTAAAGATGGTAATACAGAAGTTAAATCATATACTGATAAATTTGTTACTACTGCTTATACTCATATAGTAATTGATGATGTAGTAACTACGGCTGCTGAAGCGTTTGGTAATTTAGATTATAATTATATGATTGCTTTTACAATCAATAATATCCCTGAATCTGCTTGGGGATATGATTTTGAAGTAACTGCTTCGGTGAAAACTGCTGATGCTTCGGATTATACTACAACAAATGTTGTAAATAAGAATATGAATGATATGGTATTTGTAGATGCAATCGGAGGATCAAGTATTTTCTCAAATATTATCAGTAAGACCGATAGTACTTATGCTTGGAAAACATCTGTTGTAGATGGCGTGGTAAAGATGGAAAGTAGCAATGCTGGCATTAGTTCATCAAAATCAGTTATTAAATTTGAAGTGGCTAAAGACAGTGTTGTGTCATTTGATTATGAAGTTAGTTCTGAAAGAAATTATGATAAATTGCTTGTTTATAAATATGAAACTGCAACTGCAACATCTACGATGGATTTAAATGTTTCTGGTGATAGTAGTGAAACATTAGTTACAGGAACATATATTACAAAATTAACTGCAGGCAATGTTATTGAAATTGTTTATTCAAAAGATAATTCTGGAAATAGAGGATTAGATTTAGCTATTATTTCGAATTTGACATTTACAAATGGAATACCTGCTGTAAATATTACAAAAGATTATAATGATGGTATTACAACAAATGGAATTGCAACAGGTGAATTAATGGTTGCATTAGGAACTGATGTTTTAGCTATTCCTGAAAATGTTCGTGGTGATAATTATCAATTTGCTGCTTGGTATTATGATGCCGAATTTACTAAAGTAGCTTCTGCTAGTGATATTAATACAAAAGTAAATATTACATTATATGCAAAATGGTTAGAAAAAGCAGTTGTTAATTTTGTTGTTCCTGATGGTGCAACAGAAGTAATTTCGATTACTACTTGGACTGATACTCCAATTATTATTACAAATCCTACAAAATCGCAATGTATTTTTAGAGGCTGGTATTTAGATGAAGATTATAATAATTTAGTAAATATTGCTACTGATGGTGTTTCAGAAGGATGCACACTATATGCAAAATTTGAAGAACTTCCAGTAGGAACAGCTAAAGATGTTGCACATAAAATTGTTTTTGAGGAAAGAACAACAATTTGGAATGTCAAAAATGTTGAAACTACAAAAGAATTCCAAGATTACTATTTTGAATTTACGCCTACAGTAACAACAGAATATTTCTTGATTTTTGATAATTATTCAATTGTTGGTAAAAATGATGCTAACTATAACTATAGTAGTTATGCAAGAATGTGGGTTGAAGATAAACAAGGAAATATTGTGTATGATGATTTCTCGAGTAGTAATACTCAAAAAACATATAAATTAGAAGCAGGAAAGACATATTATTTTGTCTTCAATGGTTCTAAATATTCTAGTGATGCAGAAAACTGGGGTACATTTGATTTTAGTTTTATGTATTTTAATCATAATAGTGCTGAAACTGCAATTACATATGCGGGAATAGGAGAGAAAGTAACACTTGCTCCTAATACATTTACAAGCAGGTATGAAAAGATTGTGTATAAATACACTGCTACAGAAACTGATAACTATGCTTTAGTTCTTGAATCGGATGCATGGGCTAGTGTTGAAGTTTATGAAGAATCTTTAAATTCTTCATCAAAATGTTCGGGAAGAGTAAGTAATTCGGCAAAACTTTCAGATATTAAATTAGAAGCAGGAAAAACATATTATATTGTTTTAAGTATAAACTGGAATAAAAATGAATTAGCTACCAAGACACTAAGCTTTGTTATAAATTCGTATGGTCAAGGTTATACAGTAACAAATCCGAATTCATATAAGCTTGGCGATGAAATTACTGTAGACTTTAGTGGTGGATATGCTCAATATGACGCATTTACATTAGCTGAAACTACAACTATTCGTGTTTCAACTGCTGGAGGAACTAGTTCATATACAAAGCAAGTTATTATTTATAATGCAAATGATATGTCTAGCGCATTATTAACAATAAGCGGTACAACTACTGATGAATTAATTGAATATGTTAAACTTCCTGCTGGTGATTATGTGATTAAGTCTACTTATACTTCAACAAATGGAACAACTGGTTATAAAGTTAATTTAACAGTTGCTGAAAATGGGGAAAGCTTCTTGAATCCAATTGCTATTATATTACCAGCAGATAATACTAAAGTTTCTGAAATTGGAGGTAGTGGATATTATTCGTTTACAAATGGTTCTTCATCTGTCTTTCATTTCTTTACAGCGAATGATTCAACTGCGGTAATTAAGATTATGGATGCTGATGGAAACATCATAGCAACTTCAACAAATGGTGAAGTTTATACAAAATTAAATACCGAAACAGAATATGTTATCTATGTAATGTGTGATTCAGTTGAAGTAACTTATAAAACTGAAGAAAGTGTTATTGATGGTACTTCGATAGATACAGCTTATATATATGGAATAAGTAGTAATGTGCTTGCGACAGATGAAACATGTTCATATACAATTTGGTATAAGTTTACTGCCGAAGAGGCAGGAACGTATGCTTTCTATACATTAAATCAAGGAACAATTGATTCAAGAATTTATGTATATAATGAAAGTGATACTAAAACTTATCTAGTTTATAATGATGATGGAAAGGATATAGTAATTGCATTAGGTGGATATATTTATGATTCTTATGCATCAACTGAATTAGAAGCGGGCGTAACATATTTTGTTAAAATAACTTATAATATTAACGCTATTAATAATATTGATATTCCATTAACAATAAATATAGTAAAACAATAAGTTGTTGATAACTAAAAAGTAGAATGCAAGATTTACAAGCATTCTACTTTTTTAATACCCTTATAGTTTATAAACATTAAAAGGAAATATTAGACATTTGTTTGGGTATTAGTATTTGAACCATGGCATACATCTTCTTCACTAGTTGTGAATGATGGATAGTAACGAGGTGTTGGATAGTAGTGGTTTACGATTCTAGTATGCGTTGGGACAACAATAGGTTGTTCATAATAGTAGCAACGATTTACTGTGCATACACGCTCGGGTAGAACGATTGGGCTTACAGGACAAGGAGCTTGTCTTTCACATCCACAACCATTATTTACAGATTGATTATTTGGCATCATAAGGTTCTAGCCTCCTTTTACATAATTAATTTATGCATATCATAAAAAAATGTCTAGGGAATTGTCCATATTTATCTCTAAAAGTAATCGTTAAATCATATTATATTAGCGAGGAATAAAATATGAAAAAAAATATTATTATTTTGATTTTATTTTATATTTTAATTATTTTAATGTTTATTAATTCAAATGAAGTAATGTTAGTTACTAAGAATAACATAGATTTATTGTTAAATTCTCTTATTCCATCATTATTTCCATATATGATTATTATGACTTTAATTTGTGAACTTGGTGGCTTAGACATTCTAGGATTTTTTTTGCAATTTATCTTTTCAAAGTTATTTAGGATAAAGGGAAAAACTGCGTCTTTAATAATAGCAGGATGTATAAGTGGTTATCCTTTACCTGCTGTAATGTTAAGTAATCAGGCTTATATATCCGAGGAAGAACAACAAGTTATTTCAATATTTGTTTTTCCTTCTTTAGCATTTTTAATCAATCAAATTTTTCCACGTTTAAGTAATAATTATTTTAGTTTAAGATTAATTTTTTCTTTTTTTCTAGGAGCTTTTATTTTATTGATTTTAGAAAGATTCAATAAAAAAGAAAAAGTAGAGTATATAAGTTTCTCTACTTTAAAAAGTATTCTTAAGATAAAATATCAAAATATAAGTTTTGCCCTTTTATGGAAGAAATGTATTATTAATAGTTTGCTTAATTTATGTATTATTTCAAGTAATATAATAATCTTTTCTTTGTTAGGAACATTTTGGCGGCAAAATAGCGCTTTTGAGGTATTTTTTCAAGGTTTACTAGAATTTAGTAGTGCTAGTATCAAATTAACTAATATAAGCTCTTATTGGCAATATCTAATGCTTGTTTTTGTATTACTTTGGGGAGGAGTGTCAATATTTATGCAAAATAGTGCACTTTTGGCTAATACTAATTTTTCAATAAAAAAGTATATAATATATCGTTTAAAATTAATTTTAATTGTTATATTAATAGATTTTTTAGTATTTTTCTAATATTACTAAAGTCTTATCTTTATATATGTAATCTTTTCTTTTGTAGTTTTCAAATAAAGGTAGAGACGAATTAAGAGATGCTTCGATTATTATTATTGCATTTTCACTTAAAGTTTTATCTTCCTCCATTTTATTAATGATTTGTTCATATATTTGTTCTTTATAAGGGGGATCTAAAAATAAGACATCTATTTTAATATTCTTATTTTTAAAATAATCTAAACATTTAAGATACTCTAATGATAGTATTTTAAAACTATTTTGTGGTGCTTTGATATTTTTTAGATTTGTTTGAATGGCATTTAAGGCTGGACGACTTCTATCGTTAAAATAACAAAATGATGCTCCTCGTGAAAGAGCTTCAATTCCTAAAGAACCTGATCCTGCAAATAAATCACAACATATTTTATTTTCTACTCTATAGCTTAAAATACTGAACATAGATTCTTTTATTTGATCCATTGTTGGTCTTGTTGTTTCTTTTCCTTGGGGAGCAATTAAGTTAAGTCTTCGATATTTTCCGGCGATTACTCTCATATTTTCCTCCTATAATAATTCATTTATTTTTAATTTGCTACTTATATTAGCGAAGATAAGCTTACTTACTGTATTTAAGTATTCTTGGGCTTTTTTATATTTTTGACGGTATTCTTTAACTACATTTAAAGTATCTAGTTGATATTTAGCTTCAAACAATTTTTTTTGTAACTTTTCTAAAGGTAGTTTAAATCTAACTGCATCATTATATTCTGTACTTATTTGTTCTAATATCATTACTTTATGAATAAATTCTTCGTTATCTTCCATTGCTTTTTCTGCTTCTTTTACTTCCTTTATTAAAGGATGAATCAATAGTTCTTTGTTTAACTTATCCAATAAATCCGCAAGTTTTTCCTCCATTACATTTCCTCCATTACCATAGATAGCATATTTATCATATCCATTGCATCTTCAATTTTATCTACCATTCTTTTTCTCCTTTTGATTTTATATTCCTCGATGAATTCATTAAAGGATTCGGGATGTCTTGATAATTTTTGATGCCAACTTGGATTTTCTCTTAAAAATATCCAATAATCATTATTTTGATTTAACGCTACTATTATATCACTTCTCATTAGTCATTGTACCTCCGATAAGTATTTTTTTTAGAATTCGTTGGCGTTAATGGTTCTTTTTTTGTATCATTCAGGCTAGTTATTTCGCCGATTGCTCCGATTACTTTTTTGATACTTTGTAGATTTTCTGATAGCTTATCCATATCTATATTTTTAAATACTGACATTGCATTTTTGATATAATCTGGTGATTTTTTGCTTTTTGATGAATTATTTAATGTAACTTTTTCTTTGTTTGAATTAAATAACGGATGAATATCTCCATAAATATCATATGTTTCATACAATTGTTGCCATGTTACTTCATTTGCTTGTATTTTATCGATTAAATTAGGGTTTTGTTTAATAAAAATTTTAAATTCTTCAATTTTATTCATGATAATCACCTAATTTAATTTATGCTAATTACTTTGTTTTGGTGATTAATAAAAAAGTAGGGACAAAAAAAATAAATTATCATAATATAGTATGAAATAAGGAGGTGTAGTATTATGTATTACTATGGATCAGGATATAATTATGCTCCATACCCAGCACCTGTATATGGTGGCTATGGAGGCGGCTGGGGTAATACATGGGCCGTTATTTTAGTTATTTTCTTACTTCTTATCATCGTTGGAGTATGGTTAAATGGTAATAATGGATACCGAGGATTTGGAAATAACGGATGTTGTTGTTCATGTGGCGGCTGTTAATAATAAAAAAGATTCCTTTGGGAATCTTTTTATGACATAAATTAGAAAATATTTAATTTGTAAATATGGCCTTTTTCTTGATATTGCATTTAAAAAAATTTATAATGATAAGGTATTAATTATAATTACTAAATAAATTTGACAGGAGATGTTATTAGTGTTTGTACCAAAAAAGATAGTAAAAGATAGTAATCCAAAGTTAAGAGAGAAGTCTTTTAATGTTGAGTTACCATTATCAAAAGAAAATGAAGAATTATGTGAATATTTAATTGAACATTTACGTGCTTCTCAAAATGATGAATTAGCTGAAAAACTTCATTTACGTGCCGGAGTTGGAATTGCTGCTCCACAAATTGGTGAACAAAAAAGAATTTTTGCAGTTCGTTTAGAACAAGAAGATAAAACAAATATTGAAATGGTGTTAGTAAATCCTAAAATAATTGCTTATTCAGTGATGAAGGCATATTTACAAAGTGGTGAGGGCTGTTTATCTGTTGATAACGATGTTGAAGGATATGTATATAGATATAATACTATAACAGTAGAAGCCTATGATTATATTTCAAAGCAAATGATTAAAAAGAAATTTAGAGGATATATGGCGATAGTTTTACAACATGAAATGGATCATTTTGATGGTGTTTTATATTATGACCATATAAATAAGAAAAATCCATTGCAAATATTAGATAATTCAATTGCTATTTAATAGTTTACTTAATGTTTCTAAATGTTTTTCATCAACTTTATAATAATAAATTGATGAATTAATATCACTTCCCGCTAACATAATACTTTTAATAGTATAATTTGAATAATCGATTTTAGTAAAATCAACTATTGTGTTTAAACTTAGGTTTGTTTTTACTTTTGTAAATGAATAAATACCAAGCTTTATTTTTTCAAAATTTGAGAAGTCTTTAATTTTATTAAATAAAGCAATTAATGCTATTCTTTGATTATAGGTGCGGTCAAAATCCCCTCTAATGAAGGTTTTACGATGACGAACGAAGGCAAGAAAGGAATCTCCACTTACCTTCGTTTTTGTATTTTTAGCAAAACAATATCTTTTACCATCTTTTCCTTCTTGACAAAAAGAAAAAGGTGATTCAATTTCAACACCATCAATTTTATTAACTATATCTCTTATTCCTGTAAAATTGATGGAAATATATGGTAAAGTTTCAAGATTGAACAAATTTTTAACGGTTTGAGCAACACATGTTTCACCACCGTTTTTTTTGTTTTGATTGCCATAAAATAAAGCATGAGCGATTTTATCATAAGTATTTCCTTCGGGACCACAAGGAATGTTAACTTTAGAATCTCGAGGAATAGAAATTAGTGTTATTTCCTTTTTTTCTTTATTAATATTACAAAGAATTAATGTATCTGCTCGTTCTCC
Organism: uncultured Eubacteriales bacterium; assembly: GCA_964646425.1. GTDB lineage: Bacteria > Bacillota_I > Bacilli_A > RFN20 > JAISJY01 > CAZYEI01. Next base: position 15,278 of record CAZYEI010000024.1, read on the forward strand.
ATATCTATTATCTGCGCTATCTCGACCTATAAGAATAAAATTATTATCTGAATTTTTTTTGACAATAGAAACTCCTAAATAACTTGTTAAAAATACTAAAAGAGTAAAAAATGAAAGGATTGGTAAATGAGCAAGTATTAACATTAGTATCACCTAGTAATAAGAATATGCGTTAGTTAAGATATTTATTAAATGAAATTATCTTTTTAAAAACTATTTATAATAAATTCTTTAAATAGTTTGTTTTTGCTAAGTTTTGTGTAAAGCAAGGTTCCTAGACAGGTAACTATTACAAATTCTCCTAGCATAACTCCTAGTGTTGCTATAATAAATGGTTCTCCATATAGATATAGTTCAAATCCTACAATAAAACTAAAAATAGTAGGCCATAATGAAGCGATAAAGAGTTTTTTTGATAATGAAATAAATATGACACTAATTAAAGTATGAATGGTTCCAAATATTAAGTCGAGAGCAAAAGGTGAAAATAAATTGGTTATAAAACAGCCTAAAACTAAAGCTATTGAATATTCCTTTTTATAAAAACAAAAGAGTACTAAAACTTCTGCTAGTCGAAAATTAACAACGCCAAAAGTAATTGGAGTTAAAACTAATGATAACCCTACATATAAAGCGGTTATTAGTGCAATTAAAGATATATTTTTAATGCTATAAAAATTCTTTTTTAACATAATATCAAACTCCTTTTATAAAAAAATGGGTGATTATTAAACCACCCATTTAAAAACATAATTCCCTAGTTTTATTTATAGACAGGATGGTTACGAACTGTCTCATTTTTACAAACAAAATAATAATACACTGATAATAACTATTTTTCAATGACTTTTTTTAATCTTTTTTCAAAATCAGCCCGAGACATCATTATGATGTTACCACAACCAAGACATTGAATTTTAATATCAGCACCTAAACGAATTATTTTAAATAATTTACTTTTAGTAGCACAAGGATGTGGTTTCTTCATTTCGACGATATCATCTAATTTATAATTATTCAACATTATTCACCCCTTTGCCATTTACAAGCCAAGATTAGATTTTCAAGTAACATATAATTTGTTATAGCACCAATTCCTCCAGGGACAGGAGTAGCATAGTTTGCTCTTTCTTTGCAACTTTCATTAATATCTCCACATAATTTACCATTATCATTATAATGAATACCAACATCAATTAATATTTGATTATCATTGATGTAGTTTTCATCAATCATTTCTTTGCGACCGATTGCTACGCATAAGATTTCCGAGTTTTTTGTTATTTTGGTTAAGTCTTTGGTTTTTGAATGACAAACAGTAACTGTAGCATTTTCATTTAAAAGAAGTTGCGCAAGAGGACGTCCTACGCTTGCACTTCTACCAACAACAACAGCATTTTTACCTTGAATATCGATATTATAATATTTAAGTATTTGAATGCAAGCATAAGCAGTTGGAGGAATCATACAAGGAAGGCCTTGTGCGAGCAACCCAGCATTTAAAGAATGAACGCCATCAACATCTTTTTTAGGATCGATTGTATTATTAATAATTTTTTCATCAATTCCTTTAGGGAAGGGGCGGTCAATCATAATTCCAGTAATAGTTGAATCATTGTTTAGTTTTTTAATAGTTTCTATTAATTCTTCTTGAGTTGGAACATTATCAAAAGTGATTTTTTTAATATTTATTCCGACATTTTCTGCCATTTTGATTCTTCCTTTTAAATAAGACAAAGATGATGAATCATTTGTGGGTAAAATAATGGCTAACGTAATATAAACATTATTTTCTTTTAAGGAAGCAACTATTTTACTGTTTTTTTCTTTTAGAAAAACAGCAACCTCTTTACCATCAAGTTTTTTCATTAGAATAGACCTGTAATATTACCTTTCTCATCAATATCGATGTGATTTGCGGCAGGGTCTTTAGGAAGTCCTGGCATAGTTAAAATACTACCGCATAATGGTACGATTAATTCTGCTCCAGCACTTAAGCGAACTTCTTTAACGTACATTGTAAAATTAGTTGGACGACCAATTAATGCAGGGTTATCACTCAATGACATTGGTGTCTTTGCCATACAAATTACCATTTTATCTTTGCCTAATCTAACTATTTCTGCAATATCACGCTCGGCTTTTTCACTATACTCAACAGCTTTAGCACCATATATTTTTTGTGCAATAATTGCAATTTTTTCTTTTATCGGTAAATTTTGATCATAAATAAATTTGAAATTATTTTCATTTTGATTTTCTAATATATTTGTAACATATTTAGCTAATGGTTTACAGCCTTTGCTACCTTTAGCAAAAGCATCGCTTTCAAATACAGGGTGCCCATTTTCTTGACACCAATTTAATAATGTTTTAACTTCTTTTTTGGTATCTGTATGGAATTTATTAATAGCAATTACATAAGGAAGATTATATTGCTTTATGTTTTCAATATGTTTTTCCAAATTGGAAATTCCTTTTTTAAGTGCTTCAACATTGATGTGAGAAGTTTGTTCTTTTTCTAAACCACCATGCATTTTTAAAGCTCTAATTGTAGCAACAATTACAACTAAGTTTGGCTTTAAATCACCATAACGACATTTAATATCTAAAAATTTTTCGGCCCCTAAATCAGCACCAAATCCAGCCTCGGTAATAGTGATATCACTCAATTTAAGAGCTAATTTAGTCGCAATTAATGAATTGCAACCGTGTGCTATATTAGCAAATGGTCCACCATGAATTAATACAGGTGTATTTTCTAATGTTTGAACTAAGTTAGGTTTTATGGCATCTTTCATTAGAACTGCAACAGCACCTTCAACTCCTAAATCATGAACTGTAATTGGTTTGTTATCGTAAGTAAAAGCAACAATACAACGACTAATCCTTTGCTTAAAATCCATTAAATCATGAGAAAGGCAAAGAATGGCCATAACTTCACTGGCAACAGTAATGTTAAAACCATCATTTCTTTCAACGCCATTTCCTTTAGCTCCTTGTCCAATTGTAATATCACGGAGAACACGATCATTCATATCTAATGCTCTTTTCCAAACTACTTTTTCAGGATTGATATTTAAAGTGTTGCCTTGATGAATATGATTGTCTAAACATGCGGCGATTAAATTAACACTTGAGGTAATAGCGTGCATATCTCCGGTAAAATGAAGGTTGATATCATCCATTGGAACGACTTGGGAATAGCCTCCTCCAGTAGCACCACCTTTTAAACCAAAAACGGGGCCCATTGAAGGCTCACGCAAAGCAATCATCGTATTTTTACCAATTTTAGATAAAGCTTGGCCTAAACCAATAGTCATTGTAGTCTTACCTTCTCCTGCTTTTGTTGGGTTAATTGCAGTAACTAATACAAGCTTCCCATTTTTTTTGTTTTTTAGTTCATCCATTATGGCAAGATTTACTTTAGCTTTATTTTTACCATAAGGTTCTAAATATTTATTATTTATGCCAGCTTTTTTAGCTATTTGATTAATTGGTTTAATTTTAGCACGTTGTGCAATTTCAATATCAGTTAACATTATTTAGCCTCCTTTAAAATTATTATTGATATTATTATACAAAAAAAATATTAAAATTAAAATAAAAAAGAATCTTAGAGCAAGAGAAATTGAAACTAGTGTTATTTTCAAAGATAGTTAGGACTCAAAAAGTCCTAATTCTTTTTTATTTGATTTTATGCCGTGAAAGGTTCTTAACATGAGTAGAAATGGTATAGGCTGTTGCCAAGGGCAAGAGAAGATAATTGCTTGCAATTTCTTCCCCCTTGAACGCATGCCCTAGAATTACCATTTCGTAGAGGCTCGTGTCAAGAACACCATGGAATAAATCAGCAAATAAAAATAAGAGCATAAAATCAAATTTGTTGTTTGAAATTATACTCTTTTTCTTATTCTAAATAATTAAATAAATATCATAAGTTTTAGTTCTTGTTTTAGTTTTACTACCTTTGAATTGTCTTTGAGTAGTAAGAGTTTCAGTAAATACTTGTTTAATTGTTCTTTCATTTGTTGTATTAGAAGAATTAAGAATAATCTCAATCTTGTTGTTATACACATTTATTCTTTGTATAAGTTGTTGTATAGCACAATTAGGACAATCTTTCATAATATATTTAAAATGCTCTTTAATATCTTCTTTAGATAATTCAAAAGTTTGTTTAGATTCTTCTATTATCAATTTTTCAGTTAAAGTTTGTTTTTGTTGTTCTAATTCTTCAAGTCGTTGTTTTGTAGTAGTTGTAAATATTCCTTTTTCTATTGTAGACAATAAAATAGAAATAGAAGTATTTGTTTTTTGCAAATCTCTTTTTAATGAGTTTAACGAGTTATTACTACAAAGCTGTTGTTTTTGAACTTCATAAATTTTATTTGTAATTTCTTCAAGATTTTTAGGTGTATTAAATTGCTCTATTAAGAATCTATCAATCACACTTTCTATAAAGTTTTTATCTATATTTCCAGTTTCACAATTTCTCTTTTTTGTTGTTAAACATTTGTAATATCTTAATGGACTACCATCATAATTCCTTGCAGATAAAGGATACATTTTTTTATCACAACAACCACAATATATTTTATCTTTTAGTTTGAATATATCGTGATTAGGTTTTCTACAACCATATTTAGTTTTATCTAATCTTGTTTTTACTTTTTCAAATAATTCTTTAGAAATGATTGGTGGGTATATATTGTTGTATTGCTTACCATTTATTTCATATTCGCCAGTATATAGTTTTCTATGCAAATGATGTCTTATAGTTTCAGGTAAAAAAGGTTTACCATTATTAGTTATGTTTTCTTGAGTAAACATTCTTGATATTTGTAATATAGTATAACCATTTGAATAATCTTCATAGATTCGGTTTAATATCAATGCTTGTTCTTCATTGATTATTAGTTTTTTATTTTCCTTGATATAACCATAAGGCACTGAACCTATACAATGTCCTTTCATTCTTGATTCGTGTAGTCCACGACTTACTTTTTGTGCTAATTCTTCGCTATAATATTGGTTCATTCCTTCAAGTAAAGATTCTAGCAATATTCCTTCAGGTGTTTCAGGAATATTTTCCATTACTGATAATAATTTAACACCATTATCTTTTAAGTGTTTTCTATGTATTGCAGATTCAAATTTGTTTCTTGCAAACCTGTCTAATTTGTAAACTAATACATAGTCCCATTTTTTATTGTTGCTATCTTTTAGCATTTGTTGAAAAGAATCACGATTGTCTGTTGTTCCACTAATTGCTCGGTCAATGTATGAATCTACAATGATTATATCATTCCTTTTAGCGAAATCTTGACAAACATGGACTTGTCCCTCAATAGATTGTTCGGTTTGATTGTTGCTTGAATATCTAGCATATATTACAGCTGTTTTCATTTTTTATTTTCTCCTTTTTATATTTAATTTTTTTTGTCTTTCGGACAAAAGC
>CAZYEI010000024.1:20838-22358 GCA_964646425.1 uncultured Eubacteriales bacterium
CATTTTTTATTTTCTCCTTTTTATATTTAATTTTTTTTGTCTTTCGGACAAAAGCGAAAAGAAACGAAAAGGGTTTAAAATATTTAATTTTTCAAATTGCCATTTTTTAGTCAAGGTTTGAGAATCAATGCACTTTAACCTTGACTAAAAAGAGTTTTCGTTTAGACTTCGCTTACGAAAGACAATCAATAACCCTTAGGCAATTTATTTATTAGTTCTTTATCTTTGCTTACTTGACCTAAAACTTCGCCATTTTCAAAATCCAAGCATTTGAAATCATCAAACAAAAGTATTTTTCTATCTTCTTGACCGATAGTGCAAACAACATCTTCTTCTACAATGTCAGTTATGAAATATGTTTGTAAGTGTCTTGAATAAATGACTTTCTCGCCAGTTTTGTTAATGTATTTGGTTATATAACTTACTGCATCTTGAATACTATTTTCATCTAATGGTTTAAAATCATTTCTTCCAAATCTTTCTAAAAAGAAAGTGTTTTGTAAAGTTATTTGCATTTGGTGTGTTTTAGTTGAATAATCTTTTGTTTCTACTATTTCGCCAACCATTTGTGGTATTAAGAATATTCCGTGAAAATGTAATCGTTTAAGGTCAGGACTTCGTTCAAAAACTCCTACATATTTCCAGTTCTTCCTATATGCTAAATGATTTAAGCAATTTAATAATTTAGTTCTAAATTTTTCTTCGGTTAGTTTGTTAGAGTTATAAGTAAAAGTGCAAAAGTGAGTCCATTGTTGTAATCTAATTTTCCTAATCAATCTTGTATATCTAACAGTTTTGTTTCTTCTTTCTTTTTCCAGTGTTTTATTTACTAGTTCAGTAGATTTTTCAATATCTTTAATTTCTTCATTAACTTTGATTATTGTGTTTTCTAATTTTTCTTTTTTTGTTCCTTTGCTTTCTTTGTAAATTTCTTTTACTTTTTCTTCTCTTGTATCTTTTTCTTTCGGTTTGTTTTTTCTTTTCTTATGTGGTTGTGTTGTGTGAGGTATGCCTATATAATGACTACCATCAAAATACAGTTTAGTTTTTGGGTAGTCCATTTTGCACCTCTCTTTTTTTGTGGGCTAGTATCTGATTCAACATAGCCACAAAAAATTCGTTGTCTAATAGTGTAATATCTATTAAATTTGTTGTTTCAGTTTTCATTTTTTTAACTCCTTTTTTAGATTTTTGGAGTCAAAAAAGACATAGAAAAAGTTTTTAGTTTCTTCTATGCCTAAAATGCTAACTCTGCCGTACTTTGTGCTTACGGATGTCCAATGTAAAACATTCCCATTTCTATCTCGTCTTTGTCAATTTAGGTTTGTCTTATTTAACTCATTGTAAGGATATCTCAAAATTTCAAAAAATGGAATGACATCACTTGCTAGCTTAATGATATCTAATTGCCAACTTTTTGATTTTAATTGACAAAACTTAATCCCACTTGATTTTACTTGATTACCTTACTGAAAATACTATGACATATTTTCTTGTGTCTTACCACCAACTAAATACAA
>CAZYEI010000025.1:0-20492 GCA_964646425.1 uncultured Eubacteriales bacterium
AACTGAAACTTCAGTATTTTTGAGTATTATAAAACCCGCGACCTATCAAGATGTCTTATAATATCATCTCTTCAGTAGCGGGTATATAATCGAATGGTGACCTGTACGAGGTTCGAACTCGTGAATGTTGCCTTGAGAGGGCAATGTGTTCAACCGCTTCACCAACAGGCCAATGCAATATATATTAAACACTAGTTAAACATAAAAATCAAGAAAAAAGATATTTATTAGCTAAATATCTTTTGTTAAATATCAACATTTTCAGGAATAATCCAAGATAATATCAATGAAATTATAAACATATTTAAAATATTATTTGATAATAAATTTGCAATATAAGTCAAATTTATACTATTTAGATATGTAAATAAATTATCACAAAGTGTAATACCAAATCCCAAACAAGTAGAAACTGAAATAATTAAAATATTTTTATTGGTAAATCCAATCTCGGAACACATTTTCATTCCAACTACAACAATGGAACCAAATAGTATTACCATTGTTCCACCTAATACGCAATCAGGTATTGTGTATAAAAAATTTGCAGCAATCGGAAAAAAACTTGTAACAATTAAAATTAATGCGCCAATGAAAATTGTAAATCGATTGACAATTTTAGTTTGTGTTACAATTCCAACGTTTTGAGCGAAAGTTGTTAATGGTAAAGAACCAAATAAGGAACTTATTGAAGAATTAATAGCATCACACATTAAAACCCCTTTAATTTCTCTATCAGTGGGAGTTCTCTTAAGTCCTTCTTTACACAAAGCATTTGTATTTCCAATTCCTTCTAAAATTGAAATTAAAAAGCAGACAGTAATTAGGATAATTGGTGTGGTTTTAAATCTTAATTTATTTACATCAATAAATTTAGGGAGAGCGATAATATCATTAATAGATTTTATCTGCAAATTAGAGAAGTCTAACATATTAGGAATAAATAGACAAATTATATATCCTATCAATATTCCAAATACAATATTTAAATTTTTCCAGATACCTTTAGCAAATATTTGCCATGCAATTGCACTAATCAATACTATAACAGCTATTAGTATATATACAAAATAAGAAACTGGAGTGGTTTTGCCATTTGAAATATCCTTTAAAATATTGCTACCTCCGATAAATTGCGTAGCTCCACTTTGAAGTAAACTTAATCCAATTGCAAATATTACAACACAAGGAACAATTGGTTTAATTAATTTTTTCCAATAGTTTATAAAAAAGCATAATATAGTTGATATTAAGCCACCTACTAAAATTGAACCTAAAATTGTGTAATAACCAATTTCTCCACCACCATTAGAAAGACCTATTGTGATACAAACACTTGCAAAAGTAAATGATGTCCCTACAACAACGGGAAGTCTTGCTCCAATAAATAATTGAATTAATGTGCCAAGCCCTGCCATAAATAAAGATCCTAAGAGTGCGTTTGTTGCAAGAGACGTTCCATATATTCCTATTGCTCCAAAAACAATTATTAGAGGAGTAATATTAGCAAAAAACATTGCCAATATATGTTGTATTCCAAAAGGAATTGCTTTTTTTAAAGGAACTTTACCATTTAAAGAAAATAAATTTTCTTCACTTGCATGTCCAGAAAAAACAAGTAAGATATTATTTTTAATATTTTTAAAAAACTTTTTCATATTAATACAATTGTTTGCTTTCTATTTTTTTATACTTATCATATAATTCTAGACAAGCCTCTCTATCCATTTCTATAATAAATTTTCTTTTAGCGGTAGAGTTGTTTTGAAATTTATAAAAAGCATTATCTCTAAATCCGATTTGTTCAGTATCATATATATTGCAACCATAGTATACTTTTGAAATATTTGCCCAAAGGATTGCTGATAAACACATTGGACAAGGTTCACCGGTAGTATATACTTCACATCCAGATAAATCATAAGTTTTAAGCTTTTTGCAAGCTTTATGAATTGCCATCATTTCTCCATGACATGTAGGATCATTATTTTTAATCACTTCATTATGACCTTTAGAAATTATTATCCCATTTTTGACAATCACACAGCCAAATGGTCCTCCATGACCACAGGATATTCCTTTTTCTGCTTCTTTAATAGCAAGCTTCATAAATTTATTCATGTTATTTATTGATTTCCTTTCTTTGAGAATTATTTAGATGTCATTACTGTAAAATGATAGAATGCTTAGTAATAAATTATATTATCATTATTGAAAAAATATCAGTAAGTCTTCTAATTGTCTGTATATTCCTTGATTGCTCTCAAATAATCAAAGAGTTTAAAATAGTTTGTGGTCTTTATTTGGCATAAATTTTTATGAATAGACTGTTTCATTACGAAAATTAGTATTATATATTATGCTTTTAATATTTTTAATTGCTAATTTGCTAAAAACCGTTAATTTATTCATCGTAATTTTTAAAATAATCTCCTTTAAAGACTTAATATTATTTTAAATAATTATTTTGTTTTTGTAAAGTTTAATATGGATAATCTAAAAATATTCTAATAAATTATATTTTTCGATGATTTACATTAAATATATTGCTAATTTTTTTCAAAAAAATATTTTCAAAGGCTTTAAATGTTATTTTATTCTTTAAAAATGTTTTAAAATAAGATAAAATAAATAGAGATTATTTTGAATTATGATTGGAGGATGAAATTTATGACAAAAGAAATTGTTTTGTTAAATTTTCTAAGCTTTCAAGATTTTATAAATGATTATTTATTATTTATTATTATTGGATTTGTTTTAATATTAGGCAGCTTATTAGCGATATTAATTGGAATATATATGAAAAAGAAAAATTTTCATAAGCAATTATTATTGGTTGAGCAAGAATATATTGCTGCACGTCAAATAGCACTTCCAGATGCGATTGCTAAATTGGAAACATTAGCAATAAAAAATATTTCATTTGTTAAAATTTATAAGGAATCTAATGCAAGATTTTATGAAATTAATGATACATTTAATGGAAAAATAAATGAAAAGTTTAGACTTGCAAAAGAATACGCCAATAACAAAGACTATAAAATGTTGGTTAGAGAAATAAATGATTTACAAACATATATTAATAGTTTTTCTAATGAATTAAATGCTTTATATGAAAAAGTTTGTAGTTATACAGCTGATGAAGAAAGAATATTAAATATGTTAAGGTCATTAAAAGAAGAGTATATGAATGCTCAAAAAATATTTAATGATAATTCCAATGCTCTAGCAATAATAGCTCCACGTATTAAAGAAATGATGAAAAAAATATCTTTAATGTTTGAAGAATGTGAGGGTAATTTACAAGCTGGTGTTTATGTGGAGTGTTTTGAAATAATTGATCAAATCAGGATAGAATTAAGTGAACTTAATAAGTATCTTGATAGGATGCCAGGTCTTTTAACATGGACAACTCAAAACATTGTTAAAAGGTTGAATGAATTGATTGATAAAAATAATTCAATGCAAAGTGAGTATCCTTTGCATCATTTGTTGCCAACAAGAAAAATTGAACGACTTGTTAATGAATTTAATTCAATGATTGAAAGAATTAAAGGATTAGATGCGAATGGTATGGAAGATTATATGAAAGATATTTATAATCAAATTTCAGAATTAAATGATGCATTAGATAAAGAAAAAGAAGCAAGGAAACTTTATGATGAAGAATGCGAAAATTTATATGATTTAAGCGATCGCACTAATAGAGATTTCTTAAAATTACAAAAAGAAATGGAAGCATTTAGTAGAGTGTATAGTATGACTAAAGAAATGGAAGCATACAAAGAAGAGTGTAATCGTTTTAAACTAGAATTAACTGAAAATAAGCAAAATATGGATCATAATATTTATGGACATCAACCTTATTCAATTAGGTATGAAAATATCAAGAAATTAAAAGAAACATGTGAGGCATTTAAACAACATATGGATGCATTTCCTAATATGGCAACTAGATTAAAAGAAGATGCTGAAAATGCCCATAATAGTATTTCAGTTTTTGCTACAAGAATTAAAATGGCAAAAATTAATATTGATAATTGTAATTTACCATTATTTGCTAAGAAATATAATGATAGATTAATAAACTTGGAAGAAAAACTTAATATACTTATTCAAGCATTAAGAGTACCAGTTAAAATTAATACTGCTATGAATGTTAAAAATGAGTTGGAAGTTGAAACTATGTCATTGCAAGAAGATATCGAAAGAAAAATGAAAATGATGTGCTACTGTGAAGAATTAATTACTATTACTAATAGATATCGTTCAAATTTTGGAGAAGTAAATAATGCTGTGTCTCGAGCTATAACATTTTTTTATGAGGGTGATTTTGATTCGATAATTCCATTATTATTAAAATTGGATTCTTTTGAAATCACATATCCTACGTTTGAAGAATATGTAATGCAAAAGAGGATATAAAATATGATTTATTTAGATTATGCTTCAACTACTCCTGTTTTAGAAGAAATTGTTGATAGTTATGCAAAGTTATTAAAAACTGATTTTGCTAATCCTGCTTCTATTCATTCGTTAGGGTTAAAAGTAAATAATTATTTGCAAACTGCAAGAAATCAAATATTGCAGTTGTTCAAATGTCCGGATAATCAATTAATTTTTACTTCGGGTGCAACAGAGTCAAATAATTTAGCAATAAAGGGGTTTGTCGAGGCAAATAAAGGAAGAGGAAAACATTTAATTACAAGTTCAATTGAACATGCAAGTGTTTTAAATGTTTTTAAAGAATTAGAATTAAAAGGATTTGAAATTACCATTTTATCTTGCAATAAAGAAGGATATATCAGTGCTGAATCAGTTAAAAGATCAATTAGGAAAGATACCATTTTAGTAAGTATAATGACAGTTAATAATGAAACTGGAATTATTCAACCATATATCGATATTTTTAAAATATGTAGAGATAATAAAATTGCATTTCATAGCGATATCACTCAAGCTATAGGAAAAATAAATTTAGATTTTTCTTGCTTTGATATGGCTTCTTTTTCGGCACATAAAATTCACGGAATTAAAGGCAGTGGTGGTTTAATTAAAAAGAAAAATATTAATCTTAATCCACAAATATTAGGTGGCGGTCAAGAATATGGTTTACGTTCTGGAACAAGTAATTGGCCACTTGATGTGATACTGGCTAAAACAATAAGATTAGCTTTTGAAAAGCAAGTAATAGTTTATAATAAAGTAAAAGATTTATATCTTTATTTGTTTAATGAACTTTGTAAATTAGATATTATTCATATAAATTCTTTAAATGATTTTAAAGTTCAAAGCCCATATATATTCAATTTTTCTATTTCAAATCGTAAAAGTGAAGTAGTTATTCATGGATTAGAAGAATATGGATTTTGTGTTTCTTCGACAAGTGCTTGTGGAAGTAAAAAAGATAATTATTCTCATGTTATTTTAGAAATGACACATGATATGGATTATGCTAGTAGTGCAATTAGGGTTAGTTTTGATAATCAAGTAACATTACAAAATATTAAAGATTTTGTGATTGCTTTAAGAAAAGTGCTAGTTGAAAGAAACTAGAGATAGGAGTATATATGTATACAACAATATTGGTCCGTTTTGGGGAATTAAATACTAAGGGTAAAAATAAAAAAATGTTTATCCAAAAATTATTTACAAATATAAAAAGAACACTAAAATCTTTTCCGAACTTAGAATATATAAAAACACATGATAGAATATATATTGAACTAAACAATGAAAATCCTTTAATTGTATGTGAAAATCTAGCTATTGTATCGGGTATTCAAAATTTTTCTCTTGCTGTAAGAGTTGAAAAAGATAAGGATAGCATAGTAAATAGTGCATGTGAACTTATTAAAGGATGCTCAGGTAAAACATTTAAAGTTAAGGTTAAGCGAGCAGATAAAAATTTTCCATATCATTCTGACGAAATGGTTAGATATATTGCCAGCAAAATTCTTAAGGAAACTGAATATAAGGTCGATGTTCATAATCCTGATATGCATGTATATGCAGATATACGATTAGAGGGGGCTTTTGTATTTAAAGAAGTTATTGCAGGAGCAGGTGGGTTCCCTCTAGGGATAGGTGGGAAAGCTCTTTTACTGATGTCTGGTGGAATTGATTCTCCTGTGGCCGCACATTTATTAATGAAAAGAGGTATTGAAGTGGAAGCAATTCATTTTGCATCGCCACCTTATACTTCGGATGGAGCAATTCAAAAAGTTAAAGATTTACTGGGCGTTTTAGCAAAAGTTCAAGGTAAAATAAAATTAATTATTATCCCATTTACAAAACTTCAAGAAGAAATATATAAAAGTAATGATGAATCATACAATATTACAATTATGCGAAGAATGATGTATCGTATTGCCGAAAAGGTTGCTAAACAAGATAATTGTTTAGTGCTTGCTTCTGGTGAAAGCATTGGCCAAGTCGCATCACAAACATTAGAAAGTATGGCAACGATAAATGAAGTCGTTAAAATTCCAATGATTAGGCCACTTGCAACAAGTGATAAATTAGATATTATTAATATTGCTAAAAAGATTGGAACATATGAAATATCGATTCGTCCATTTATTGACTGTTGTACAATTTTTACTCCTAAAAATCCTGCAACAAAGCCTAGTACTAAGCGTGCTGAAAATTTAGAGAGAGAATTTGATTATGAAACTTTAATTGACGAATGCATTAATAATAAAGAAGTTATTTATATTAAAGAAAATGTTATTCCAAATGAACTCGAAGAATTTTTATAAATTTTTCCAATAATAATTTGATACAATTCACAATTCTTGCACAAAATAATTATGCAGGAGGTGAATATAATATGCCTAGAAAAAATACAAATTCAAGTAGAAGAAATAATAATTCAACTAATTCAATGAAATATGAGATTGCTGATGAATATGGAGTTGAACTTGGCGCTGATGCTACAGCAAGAGAAAATGGTAAAGTTGGAGGAGAAATGACTAAACGTTTAGTCAATAGAGGAAAACAAAACCAATAACATATAAAAAGAGTGATGGATTCATCACTCTTTTTTGAAAAATTGAAAGGATATTTATAAATGGATAATTACTTATGTTGTTTATTGGGTTATATTTAATTATTGTATTTATCATTCTTTTGTTTATGGATACAAGAGTGAAATTTGTATGGGATCGAAAATATATTGAAGTGTATATTTATAATCTAAAAATATTAAAACTTGATTTTGAAGAAACAAAAAAATATGCATTAGAAAGTTTTAAAAAATATAAATTTAAGAAAGCTGATTTAAAATATTTTGAAATTTTAAACTTAATAGATTTTAGAAAAATTAATATTAGAATTTGTGGATATCAAGGGGATTATTTTAGTTGGTCAATTGCTTATGGTATTCTTCAAGGAATATTAACTATTCCTCGACAATATTTTAATAAAAAGGGAATTAAATATCATTATCAAGTTGATTTTTATGGTGAACCATTTATTGCAATAGAAAGCATATTTTATTTTAAGTTGGGAAAAATATTGATAAATACATATAAATTAAGGAGGAATGTGCATGGAAAAAGAACATCCAATACATAAATTAATGGATATTTCTTTAGAGCATATTATTAAAATGGTTGATGTATCTAAAATAATAGGTCAACCTATAATTTTAGATTCTAAGAGATTTATTATTCCAATTTCAAAGGTATCATTTGGTTTTGGGGCAGCTGGTAGTGAATTTGAAGGTAATAGTAAAACTCAAAAAAAAGGCAAAATGTTTGAAACTTCCGATAACGATTTTCCTTTTGGGGGTGGCAGTGGTGGAGGAGTATCAATTTCTCCATTTTCTTTTTTAGTAGTTAATGATGGGGATATATCAATGATTTATGCTGAAAAAGAAGAAAATATTGTTGAAAAAGTTATCGATTTAATATTAAAAAGTTCAAATAAGGAGAATAGTTAACTTGAATATTATAGGCATTTGTTGATATAATTCTTTTGGTGATGAAAGTGAATAATGCACAGAATTTTTTAAAAGATAGTATTAATGAAAATAAAGAAAACATTGGAGTCCTTCAAGCAATCAATGTCATTTATATTACAATAATATTTTTCTTATTTGTAATTGGATTATATTTTTTAGGTATTTGGGCTTTATTAATTGGAGTAATTTTTTTGCCAATGTTTTCTTTTTCATATAATTATATTGCAGCAAACATTAATTTAAAAAGCAATATTAAAGTAAGTGATATTTTCATTGGTAGAAAAGCGATAATGTTAAGTTTTACTCAATATTATAAAATTTATAAAAAACCACTTATTTGGGGCTTTCTTGGTTTTTTTATTGCAAATATAGTATCTAATATACTTTATTTAAGTGCAATAGGTATGGATCAAATTTTAAATTCAATGATAGAAAATGGTGATATAACATTTGATGTTTTATTAAATAGCACTTCTTATATGAAATTTACTTTAATTAGTGAAATAGTTTGTATAATAATAGGATATTTTGTATTTACGTTAACTAGACAAAAATATCAATTTGCACCAATTATTTTACAAAATTGCAATACCAAAATTGAAAGTGCTATTAATGTTTCACAAAAAACATATTTAAATCATAAAAAAATAATTAATAAAGGGAATTTATGTTTCTTAGCTTGGTGGTTAATATCTTTTTTTATTGCGGGAATATCATTGTTTTTGTTTGATAAATATAATTTATTTACTTTTGATGTTTCTATGCTGATATCGTTATTTATTTTTTTGTTTTTAGGATCATTTTCAATTTCTCCGAAGGTTTTATTTAAAAATAAAATGTATTATTATTTACTTGATTCAAAAATACAAGCATATAATAATAATTTTTCGGCAAAATAGAAAGATTAATTAAAGTAAACTCTTGCACATCGTTGCTAAATATGTTAATATAACTAAGCGACAGCAACGATATGGAGTAATACCCAAGTTGGTGAAGGGGCCTCCCTGCTAAGGAGGTAGATCGGGTAACTGGTGCGAGGGTTCGAGTCCCTCTTACTCCGCCATTTGTAAATTAAAAGAGTGAATTTCACTCTTTTTTTATTTTCTAGATTTTCGACTATATAAAAACTATTAAAATAAAAATGATTTTTGATAAGCAAATAAATAGACAGAGAATACTAGTAATGATAAACTTTATAAAAAATATTAGAAAGTGAGTTGACTATGTATGTTTAAGATTATTTTTGGAATTACATTTATTTTTTTGATGACGACATTAGGTTCTGCTGTTGTTTTTTTCTTTAAAAACAAAGTAAGCTTAAATTTCAATAAATTATTTTTAGGATTCGCATCTGGCGTAATGATTGCTGCATCAATTTGGTCATTATTGTTGCCATCAATGGAAAGTGCAGCTAGCCTTCCTTTACCTTCTTGGCTTCCAGCCTCTTTAGGTTTTATTTTAGGGGGATTATTTTTATTCTTACTTGATAAAACAATTCCTCACTTTCATGCTGAAATTAATGAAGATGAAGGAATACATAGCAATTGTAGAAAAACAATTAAACTTTTCTTGGCAGTAATGATTCATAATATACCAGAAGGTCTTGCAATAGGATTGGCATTTGGAGCGGGAATAAAAAACAATGATCAAACATTAATAGCTTCTGCGGTAGGATTAAGTATTGGGATGGGACTACAAAATTTTCCTGAAGGTGCTGCTCTTGCATTACCAATAAAGGAACAAACTGGAAGTAGATTAAAAGGGTTTTTATATGGGACTTTAAGTGGAGCAGTTGAACCGGTATTTGCTCTAATAGGTATATTCTTAGCAACTACTATTACTTCAATTATGCCATGGGCTCTTGGCTTTGCGGCTGGAGCAATGATATATGTGGTTGTAGAGGAATTGATACCAGAAGCACATCTAGGGGAACATTCTCATTTTGGAACATGGGGTGTAATGTTAGGATTTATCATCATGATGATATTAGATGTAGCTTTGGGATAGAATAATAAATAATAAAATAATTTTTGCTTGTATTTGAAACTAATCAAAATAGTCAAGTACGATTAATCATTATTTATAAAATTTAATTAAAAATTCTTTTTTGCAAATTACTGATTTTAATGAATAAATATGATAAAATTATTTTGACTAAACGAAATAAGATAGTTAAAACTGATTTTATTAATAATAAATTATCGTTAAAATACTTATACATAAATAAGTATTTTCATTAAATATAAACTTGGTAAATGATGGTAATTAATAAAATCGCAAGATGAATTATTTGTTGAGTATCTGCTAAAAGTACTTATAATAAGGGAGCGATAATATGAATTTTAAAGGTTTTTTACAATGTAGTGGTAAACATATAATAGATGAAAATGGAAATTCATATATATTAAGAGGATTGGGAATTGGTGGCTGGCTTGTGAAAGAAGGATATATGATTCATAGTGTTGCATCTTCGCCATCAACGATTGAAGAATCTTGGATTGAGTTATTAGGAGAAAAAGCTGGCAAAAAATTTATTAATAAGTATCGAGATAACTTTTGTAATGAGAATGATTTTAAAGCAATTTCTGAATTAGGATTTAATTCAGTAAGAATACCTTTTCATTATAAAATGTTAAGTTTAGAATATGGCGTATATAATAAAGAAGGATTTGAATATTTAGATAAAATTATAAATTGGTGTAAAAAATATGATATGTATTGTATATTAGATATGCATTGTGCTCCCGGAAGTCAAAATGGTCAAAATATTAGTGATGATTTATCTAATGAAGCTAAATTGTATACTCAAAATGAAAAATATCAACCACATGTAAATGATATTTGGTATCATCTCGCTTTAAGGTATAAAGATGAACCCTATGTAGCAGGTTATGATTTAATTAATGAGCCGGTTTTAACTAATAATGTTACAATGACAGATTTGAGAAATTCATATATTTCGTTGACTAATGCAGTAAGAAAAGCTGATAAAAAACATATAATTTTTATTGAAGGCGATCATTATTCGACACGATTTGCTGGATTAGAGCCAAAATGGGATGATCAAATATGTATTGCATTTCATAAATATTGGAATCCGACTACGAAAGATTCATTAAAAAACTATTTAGATTGTCAAGAAAAAATGAATTCACCATTATGGCTTGGTGAATCTGGCGAAAACAGTAATCAATGGTTCATTGAAACAATTGATCTATGTGAGACATTGGGGATTTCGTGGAATTGGTGGACACATAAAAAAATGGATAATATAACTAATATTTATAATATTAAAAAGCCAAAAAATTATGCACTTTTACAGGATTATTGGTTAAAAAGAGGACCTAAGCCTACTAATTATCAAATTAAAAAAATTTTTAATGAGTGGCTAGAAAATGTTAAAATAGAGAATTGTGAATTTCAAAAAGATGTATATTATGCAATCTTAAAAAGAAATGAATTAAATACTTCAATTCCATATAATGACAATATCGTTCCATGCGAAATTGCTGGGGGAGATTATGACTTGGGAAAAATAAATGTTGCCTATTATAAAGATAATTATATGCGTGATAATATGGGGAAATATGGTTGGAATAATGGAAAAAAACATCGTAATGATGGTGTTGATGTTTATGAAGATTCAGGTTATTATGTGGTAGGAATGAATGATATTGGTAGTTATGTTAATTATAGTATCAAAGTATTTAAAAAGAGAGAATACATTATTGAATTATTTATTAAGGGAAACGGAAGTTTGAAGGTAACTATTGATAATGATGAATTCAATATTAATGTTGATACGAGTCGTTATATGAAATTTATAGTTGTGAAAAAAGAATTAGATAAAGGAATACATAAAATAAAAATTACTACACTTGTTCCAAGTGTGTTTATAAAGAGTGTAGTTATCAAGTAAAATGTGTAATTTACAATGTTGTAAATTATGGTTATAATGATATAAAAGTAGGGAGTGATTCTTGATGGAAAGAGGATTTATTAATATTGGATGTGTAACTACCAATATTAAAGTAGCTGATGTTGATTACAATTTAGAAAGAATCAAAGAGAAAATTATTGCAGCAAATATAGAAAAAGTACAATTATTAGTATGTCAAGAATTAGGAATAACAGGTTATACTTGTGGAGATTTATTTTTTCAAAATACTTTATTAGATTCTGCAAAAAAAGCACTAATTGATTTAAAAAAGTTTTCAAAAGATTTTGAAATGCTTATTGTAGTAGGACTACCTTTACAAGTTAAGCAAAAAATATATAATGTTGGGGCTTTACTATACAAGGGTAAAATTTTAGGTATTCAAGCAAAAAAATATTTGCCAAATTATAATGAATTTTACGAGAGAAGACAATTTACACCTGCTCCTTATTTTAATGAAATAATAGAACTAGATGGTGAAAAAGTTTTATTTGGATCTAAAATGATTTTTATGTGTGAAGAATTACCTTCTTTTGCAGTTGGTATTGAAATATGTGAAGATTTATGGGTTCCACTTTCTCCAAGTGTTGGCCATGCATTAAATGGTGCGACAATAATTGCGAATTTATCTGCAAGTAATGAAATTGTTGGAAAAGAAGATTATCGTCGAATGCTAATTAAAGGACATAGTGCTAAAAATTTATGTGCTTATGCTTATGCTTCTGGTGGCGATGGCGAATCAACGACTGATTTAGTATTTAGTGGTCATAATATAATTGCTGAAAATGGCTGTATTATTAAAGAAAGTAAGCTTTTTAATAATGAATTAATTGTAGCGCAAGTTGATGTTAATAAACTAGCCAATGAAAGAGCAAAGACCACTACTTTTGTTTCACAAAATAATAATGAATATTTAACTATTTATTTTTCAATGAACTTAAAAAAAAATAAAATTTTAAGAAAATTTAATAAGTATCCTTTTGTGCCTTCGGGGAAAAAAGAATTTGATAAAAGATGTGAAGATATTTTAACTATTCAATCACATGGGTTAAAAAAAAGAGTAGAACATACTAATGCTAAAACCTTAATTGTTGGAATTAGTGGTGGATTAGATTCTTGCTTGGCTCTTTTGGTTATGATTAGAACGATGGATTTACTTAATAGAAGTCATCAAGATATTATAGCAGTAACAATGCCTGGATTTGGAACAAGTAATCGAACATATCAAAATGCTTTATCTTTATGTGAGATGCTTGATGTTAAATTGTTAAATATTTCAATTATAGATTCGGTTAAAATGCACTTAAAAGATATTAATCATGATATTAATAATCATGATATTACTTATGAAAATGCTCAAGCTAGAGAAAGAACACAAATATTGATGGATATAGCAAATAAATATAATGGACTTGTTATAGGTACCGGAGATTTAAGTGAATTAGCATTAGGCTGGGCAACATATAATGGCGATCATATGTCGATGTATAGTGTAAATGCTTCAATCCCCAAAACATTAGTGCGCTATTTAGTTAAATATGAAGCACAAAGATCAGGGGGAGAACTTGAAAAAATATTAAATGATGTTTATGCAACTCCAGTTAGTCCTGAACTATTACCTCCAAAAGATGACAAGATAAGTCAAGTTACTGAAGATATAGTAGGTCCATATGAGTTACATGATTTTTATTTATATTATTTGATACGTTGGGGTTTTTCACCAGCGAAAGTATATGATATAGCTTGTTTTACATTTAAAGATGATTATGATAAAGACACCATTAAAAAATGGCTATATATTTTTGTAAGAAGATTTTTTAATCAACAATTTAAAAGATCATGTTTACCTGATGGTCCTAAAGTTGGAACACTAACTCTATCGCCAAGAGGAGATTTTAGAATGCCAAGTGATGCAATGAGTTCTATTTGGTTGAAGGAAATTGAAAATCTAAAATAATTGAAAAATAATAAAAAAGAAGATATAATATTAAAGTACGATGAAGAGAAATAGTAATAGTGAATTTTTTTTAGAGAGTCGGTGGTTGGTGAAAATCGATAAAATGAAACTATGAATTAAACTTGGAGTACCTTGTAAAAGCGTTGTCGGCGTTAACGAATTGAGTGTCTATTTTGTTATTAAATAGGAACTAAGGTGGTACCACGTATTTAATGCGTCCTTAGATTTATATAAGGACGCTTTTTATTTTTTTAAGGAGGAAATTATTGTGAAAGAGTATAATCATAAAGAAATTGAAGGTAAGTGGCAATCTTATTGGTATGAAAATAATATGTTTCATGCTGTTGATTTTGATTCAAAACCTAAATATTATGCATTGATTGAATTTCCATATCCAAGTGGTATTGGAATGCATGTTGGTCATATGAGAGCATATGCGTCTTTGGAAATTGTTTCGAGAAAGAGAAGAATGGAAGGCTATAATGTTTTATTTCCATTAGGCTTTGATGCCTTCGGACTTCCAACAGAAAATTATGCTATTAAGACAGGAGTTCATCCTCGAATAGTAACGGATCAAAATATTAAAAATTTTATTAATCAAGTTAAAGCAGCAGGATTTTCTTTTGATTATGAAAGAATTATTGATACAACAGATCCTAAATATTATCATTGGACACAATGGATTTTTTCAAAAATGTTTGAAAAAGGATTAGCATATAAAAATAAAACATATGTAAACTATTGTCCAAATTGTAAGGTTATTTTAAGTAATGAAGAATCTCAAGGTGGAAAATGTGATCGCTGTGACAGCGATGTTATTCAAATGCAAAAAGATGTATGGTTCTTAAAAATTACTGATTATGCTGAATCATTACTTGAAGGATTAAAAGATGTCAATTATTTGCCAAGAATTAAGACAGAACAGGAAAACTGGATTGGTCGCTCTACAGGAGCCGAAGTGGATTTTGGCTTGACTGAAATAAATGATAAATTAACTGTCTATACAACACGTCCTGATACTTTATATGGTGTTACATTTATGGTTATTGCGCCAGAACACGAATTAATTGAAAAATATCAAGATAAAATCAAAAATATTAATGAAGTTAGAAAATATCAAGAAGAAGCCAAAAGAAAGACTGAATTTGAACGTGTAAACTTAAATAAAGATAAAACTGGTGTTCGTTTAGAGGGAATTGAAGGAATAAATCCTATTAATGGTAAAAAAATTCCTATCTTTGTTGCTGATTATGTAATTACTGGTTATGGCACAGGTGCGATTATGGCAGTTCCTGCACATGATACAAGAGATTATGCATTTGCTAAAAAATTTGGATTAGATATTATTGAAGTAATAAAAGGTGGAGATATTAATAAAGAAGCCTATACTAATACTCAAGATGGCGAAATGATAAATTCTGGTATTTTAAATGGAATGAATGTTAAACAAGCAGTTGAAACAATAAAAAAACATTTGGAAGAAAACGGAATTGGTCGTGCTAAAAAACAATATAAAATGCAAGATTGGGCTTTTAATCGTCAACGCTATTGGGGTGAGCCAATTCCAATTATTAATTGCCCTCATTGTGGTCAAGTTCTAGTGCCAGAAGATCAATTACCAGTTGAACTACCTAATATTGAAGAATTTAAGCCAGGTGTAGATGGAGAATCTCCACTTGCAAAAATCGATAGTTTTGTAAATTGTAAGTGTCCAAAATGTGGTGCTGATGCTAAAAGAGAAACAGATACAATGCCACAATGGGCTGGAAGTTCATGGTATTATTTACGCTATATTGATCCAAATAATGACAAGTGTTTAGCTGATTTAGAAAAACTAAAATATTGGTTACCAGTGGATTGGTATAATGGTGGTATGGAACATGTATCTAGACACATGATTTATTCACGTTTTTGGAATCAATTCCTATTTGATAATGGCATTGTTCCAGTAAAAGAACCATATGCTAGAAGAACTGCTCAAGGATTAATATTGGGGAGCGATGGAGAAAAAATGTCGAAATCAAAAGGCAATGGTGTCGATCCAATGAATGTAATTGATATGTATGGTGCTGATACACTTAGAACATATATTGCTTTTATTGGAGATTATGAACAACCAACACCATGGAGTGATACATCAATTAAAGGATGTAGACGTTTTTTAGAGAAAGTATGGAAATTACAAGAAAAAGTTATAGATGGTGAAAAATATACACAATCTTTAGAAAATTTAATTCATCGAACTATTAAAGAGGTTGATAATGATATCGAAACAGTAAAGTTTAATACAGCAATATCAAAATTGATGACTTTAACTAATGCATATATGGAGAAGGAAAACATTACTAGGAAAGATTATGAAGTATTATTAAAATTATTAAATCCTTTTGCTCCTCATATTTGTGAAGAATTAAATAGGAATGTTTTAAAAGGAGATTCTCTAGTTTTCGCTAGTTGGCCGAAGTTTGATGAAAGTAAAACTCAAGATAATATTGTGGAAATGGCTGTTCAAGTAAATGGTAAATTAAGAGGAACTTTAAAAATTGCTAGAGATAGTGCAAAAGAAACAGTAGAAAATGCTGCTTTAATGCTAGAAAATGTTAAGAATTTTGTTACAGGAAAAGAAATTAAAAAGATTATTGTAGTTCCAAATAGAATTGTTAATATAGTAGTTAATTAAACAATTTAAAAAATAAATTGTCATTGATTTTATAATATGCTAAAATAATTTTGGAAATTAAAGGGAGGAATGCCTGTGGAAAAAAAATATAGATTAATTGATAGTAATGGGCTAAATGCACGCATTGCATCAAAAATGGTTGGAGCATTTAATAAATTTTCAGCAAATCAAGTCGTAATTACTTGTAATTCTCGTAATGCTGATGGGAAGTCTATTTTATCTTTAATTACTCTTGTTGCACGCAAGGGAGAAGAACTTAGAATTTCTGTAAGTGGGGAGCATGCTGAAGATGTGTTTCTAACATTAGAAAAAACGCTTGCAACATTTAATCCTCCTGTTGTTGAAGAAATTTTATAAATGAAAAATACTAACCTTTATTTGAGGTTAGTATTTTTTTTGACAAATTATTTGTTGCTTATTTGCTATTATATGAATAGGAGGGATAAAAATATGTTAAAAGTTAAAATGTTTGATGAAGAGCATGAGGAAGATTTAGAATTAGTAGTTAATGATTTTTTACTTGATAAAAAATATCAAAATATTATTGATATTAAATATTCTTTAGCAACAATGATTTCAAAAGATAATGAGCAAATTTATTGTTATAGTGCAATGGTTATATATAATGATATAGATTCATAAATTAGTATTGGTGATTTATGTGTCGTTAAAATCTTTTGTATTTGATAAGTATGGTTATTATCCGAGTGAAATAGTTGAATATACTTTTATTGTAGAACAATGGATTTTTCATCTAGAAATGATAGATTTTGCAGAAGAAGAAATTGAAAGCATTGCAGATTTTAGTGTTGAATTAAGTAAAGAATTTAATGGCAGAGGTGCACAATTGATTAAGAATAGGGTAGGTAAATATATAAGTTATGGACTTGAAAAACCAGTTGTTCTTGTGTGTGTACCAATAGGGGTGATTACTTTAAATGATGTAGACATACTTCATAAAAAATATTTAAATATTAAAAATGAAGATAATTTAACAATTTCAAATTTATTAAAACTTTGGGAAGATAAAGTTGAATTGATTGAATCGCAATGCAGTAAAGCATTAAAAAAAGATGAAATTCACTATAATGATATTTTTACTGCCATGTCTTGTGCATTAGGTATGGCCGAAAATGCAATTCAATATTTGGCCGAAGCAAAATTAGATTATGGTGATAATATTGAGTCTTTAACAATAGTACATAAAAGATTAAATTCGCTTGATTCATGGACTTTTTTTAACCCGTTTAATCTAATTGTATCGCATAGAGTAAGAGATTATGCAGAATTATATAAATTTGAACTAATAGGAATGGAAGAATTTATTAATGTATTGTCAAATGTTGAACTTACAACCAAAGAAGCAAGTTTATTAATGGCAAGACTTCTTTTTCCTACCCGTATTTTTGATTTACTTGAAGAAAATTATATGCGTACGGGGGATATTACAAGTAGAGCATTAGAATATTGTAATTGTGCCACAAGAGAAGTAACTAGATTAAAAAATATACATAGATATTTAGTAAATAAATATCAAATAAGACCAATAAAATGGCTCCAAGAATAAAAAAATCCTTATACTAATCAGCATAAGGAACAACTTGAACTTCAGTAACACCAGGAACTTCTTCAACGAGAATGATTTGAATTCCTTCTTTAATTGTTGTATCTAGACTTAAACAATTTGCGCATGCACCAAGCATTTTTACATAAACAATACCATCTTGAAATGAAACAAATTCTAAGTCTCCACCATCTCTTTGCAAAAAAGGACGAATTTTATCTAAAGTAATTTCAATTTGTTTTACAATATCTTCCATAAATATACACCTCTATAATACGCAACTTATTATATCATATCTTTTTATTATTGTGTCCAATAATGATAAAAAAAATAATTTATCACAAAATAAAGCGATAAATACTTTCTTTTTTCTATTTTTTTATTGTTTTTAAGGATAAAAAAGGGTATAATCTTTTGCGAAATAAGGTGGTTTAAATGAATCGTTATAAAGTTGGTGATATTGTTGAAGGTGTCGTAACTGGAATTCAAAATTATGGTGCCTTTGTAATGTTGGATAACGACATAGTAGGTTTGATACATATTTCAGAAATTTCTTCGAAGTTTGTTAGAAGTATTGATGATTTCGTTAAAGTTGGCGATAAAATCATGGTAAAAATTCTAGAATTAGATGAAGATGAAAAAAAAGCTAAATTAAGTATCAAGAGTATTCGTGAAGTTGAAGTTAAACCTTCAAGATACCGTAATAAGCCATCCGTTATTCAAAAAGGAAAGAAAACAACTTATATAACATATTCATTTAATGGTCTTGCATCGCATCTAGAAAGATTTACAAATGAAGAATGGGAAAGTTTAGGGGGATTATCAATGTTAAAATTGGATTTAAGTCATTCAGGATTAGAAAATAAAATTTTTAATTACCAAGATAAAGTTAACGAATGCCATAAAATGTTGCATGAAGGAACAGGTGAAGGAAATGATTTTTTGGGATGGTTAACATGGCCAAAGGATTATGATTATGCTGAACTTCAAAGAATTATCGCAGCAGCGCAAAAAATAAATGATAAATATGATACTTTAGTTGTGTGTGGAATTGGTGGCTCATATTTAGGAGCAGCCGCAGCTATTGATGCTTTGAAAGGATTTTACAATAAGAATAATGTAGAAATTATTTTCTTTGGAAATACTTTTTCTCCAACATATACGCACAATGTTCTTAATTATTTAAAGGACAAAAACTTTGCAATTAATGTAATTTCAAAATCTGGTACTACTACTGAAACATCAATTGCATTTAGATTATGTAAAAATTTATTGATTGAAAAATACGGAAAAGAATCATTAAGTGAGAGAATTTTTGCTACTACTGATAAAGCAAGAGGTGCACTAAAACAAGAAGCTGATGCAGCAGGATATGAAACATTTGTTATTCCTGATAATATTGGAGGACGATATAGTGTTTTAACAGCAGTAGGATTATTACCAATAGCAGTTGCTGGATTTGATGTTAGAGAAATGATGGCAGGTGCTTTAAAAGCAAGTGTTGATTTTGCTGATCCTAATCTTGAAACAAATATGGCTTATCAATATGCTGTAGCTCGTAATATTTTATTAAATGAAGGATATAAAGTAGAAATGTTTGTTACTTACGAACCACATCTAGCAAAAGTTGCTGAGTGGTGGAAACAACTTTATGGTGAATCAGAAGGAAAAGATGGAAAAGGATTATTACCAGGAAGTGTAACTTATTCAACAGACTTGCATTCTCTTGGTCAATTTGTTCAAGATGGTAGTAAAATATTATTTGAAACAATTTTGAACTTAGAAACAGCCCAAGCAGATATAGTTATTCCAGGCGATAAAGAAAATTTAGATGGTTTAAATTATTTAGAAGGAAAAACATTGTCTTTTGTTAATAATAAAGCAATGCTTGGAACATTAGCAGCACATGAAATTGATGGTAAAGTCCCTAATTTATTGATTAATTTAAAAGAAATGAATGCATTTAATTTTGGATATTTGGTTTATTTCTTTGAATTAGCATGTGGAATGTCTGCATATATTTTAGGAGTAAATCCTTTTAATCAACCTGGCGTTGAAATTTATAAAAAGAATATGTTTAAATTATTAGGAAAATTTTAATGTTGCTTTTACGCACCTTAGTTTTTTCTCTAAGGTGCGTAAAAAATAATTTATTTAATATTATTATAAAATAAAAAACCGCTATTTCTAAAGCAAATATAAAAATTATTAAAAAAAATAAAAAAAATTAAAAAAAAGTATTGACTATAATTTTTATAAATGATATATTATATGAGCGCTACGCAAGGCATACAGTGGATGTTTAGCTCAGCTGGGAGAGCAACGCCCTTACAAGGCGTGGGTCGGCGGTTCGAGCCCGTCAACATCCACCATTTTTTTAGAGAAGCG
>CAZYEI010000026.1:0-19106 GCA_964646425.1 uncultured Eubacteriales bacterium
GTAGTGTATCACTGATTCTAACTCCATCTTGTTCATAATATGTAACATAACTTAAATCATCAGCAACAGTAACACTAGGAGAGGCATCAACGCCGATAGTTAATGTTGTTCCTGATTCAATTGAGAATGTAACTTCTGGATCAAGTTTATCTTCAACTAAATCAAACCATCTAAATTGGCGAGCATCATTATATTGATCATTACCAGTAACTTCAACTACGATGACATATCTTCCAGGGGTAGTAGGCATTGTATCACTGATTCTAACTTCATCTTGTTCATAATATACAGCATAGTTTAAACCTTCTGTTACAGTAACACTAGGAGCTGCTTCTCCAATTTTTATTTTAGCCCCAGATTCGATAGAGAAAGTAATTTCTGGATCAACTTTTTCTATTGCAGTAGCAACAACTTCAATATTAAAAGTAGTTGTTACATCTTGATATGTAACTGTAATGGTTTTAATACCTGCAATAGACATATCTACTGAGCCAATCATATTTTCTGTAACTGGAATTGTTTGAGTATTTTTATCTGAAAATGAAAGTTTTAATTCCATTCCAGTTAAGTCTAATTCTTCTCCGATAGTGTAATTAACCTTGTAAGAACCCTTAACTGTAATTTTTTCAAGAGTTACAGAAATTGAAGTACTAATAGTGGTAGAACTCGAAGTACTAGTAGTGTTTTGACTAGTAGAACTAGAACTACTAATAGAAGGAGTAGATGTACTAATTGTTGAGGAACTAGTACTTGATGGTTTATTTGTGCTATTACCTGTACTATTGCAGGCTGTTAAAATTGTCGCAAAAGCAATAGATAAACCAAATAGTAATTTCTTAGCTTTCATAATAATTGCCTCCTTTTTTTAATTAATTATTATTAAAAACTTTTATATATAATTAGATAAGTTAGACTTATTAATTATCATAATTTAAGATAGTTTTTTCACTATCTTTATCAAATAAGTGTAGTTTATCTTTATCAAAATTTATGAAAATTACATCACCGTTAGAAAAATTACATCTACCTTGAATTTTCATAACAAATTCATCTTTGTCTTTTAATTTTAAATAAACAAGCGATTCGCTTCCTAAAGTTTCAATCATTAATACTTTGACAGGAATTCCTGTATTTTCATTAGCTAGATGAATATCTTCACTTCTTATACCTACTACAATATCCATATTTTCATTTATAGTTAACTTTGATGTAGGAATTTGAAATTTGTTATTATCGCTAAATGTTATGTTTGCAATATCATTTGCAATTTCTAAATGACCGTCAAAGAAGTTCATTTGAGGTGTACCAATAAAGCCAGCTACAAAGATAGATTTTGGTTGATCATATAGTTTAATTGGAGTATCAATTTGTTGAACTACTCCATCTTTCATAACCACAATGCGTGTTCCCATTGTCATAGCTTCAACTTGGTCATGAGTTACATAAATAAAGGTTTTCTTTAAAGTGTCATAAAGTTTTGTTATTTCTACTCTCATTGCAGTTCTTAATTTTGCGTCTAGATTTGATAATGGTTCATCAAGTAAATAAGCTTCAGCTTCTCTAACAACTGCTCTAGCAAGTGCAACTCTTTGTCTTTGACCACCAGATAAAGCCTTTGGTTTTCTTTCTAATAGTTCTTCTAATCCAAAAGTTTTTGCAGCTTCTTTAACTCTAGTATCAATTTCATCTTTCGGGAAATGACGTAGTCTTAATCCAAATGCAATATTTTCATATACATTTAAGTAAGGATAAAGTGCATAGTTTTGGAATACCATTGCAAGATTACGATCTTTTGGCTCGATATCATTTGAAAGGATATCGTTGATATATAATTCTCCAGATGAAATCTCTTCAAGTCCTGCAATCATTCTTAAAGTAGTAGATTTACCACATCCTGATGGTCCAACAAATACAATAAATTCTCCTTCTTTAATTTCCATTGAAAAATCTTTGACAGCATGAACGCCACCTTTATAGACTTTATTTATATTTTTTAAAGTAATGTTTGCCATACTATTTTCCCTCTCCTTTTACTTTAATTTTTTTTATAATAACTATTGTGCCTAAAGCAATAATTAATGTTCCTCCGATAATACTTAATACTAATATTAAATTATTTTGATTATTAGAATCATCATTAGAACTATTTGTGTTATTGTTTGAATTATGGTCTTTATTAATTCCAAATGAATCAAATAAAACTGTTTCGCCATCAATTAACTTATATACTTTTGCATATAGATTATTTTCTTCAATTGATATTTGAGTAAACATTCTATTATTTGCTGAATCGGTAATTTCAAGTGGAATTGCTTCTTTGTCATAATCTACTGCTTGATAATATTTAGACCCTGAAGATGTTCCAGAATTTAGATATATAGTACCCTTAGGATTTTCATAAATATTTATAGTTGTTCCCTTGTAAACTATTTCTTTTTTACTTGTTTGGGTATCAATAGTTGTTACTAATTCTTTTTCTTTATTTCCAATTAATGGATATGAACGAGAATATAAATGATCATGTCCTTGTAAAACTAAATCAACATGATATTTACTAAATAATGGCGATAATTGTTCACGTAAACAAGCAATATCATAATCTGCACCATCTAAATTTGAACAGTGTCCACCAGCATCATAGATTCCTTTATGCATCATAACAATAATGAAATCAGATTCTTGCGCAGCTTTTAAATCATTTTCTAACCACGTTATTTGTGAATCAGATAAGCCTCTAGAAAATTCTTCTGTATTTATTGTATCATTAGTGTTTAATGAAATAAAATGAGAACCTTGATAATTAAATGAATAATAGGCTCCAGATTCATTATAGCCACCATTTTTAATTGGATGATTAAATCTAGAATTGTAATCGTTACTAGCGGCTTCATGATTTCCTGGGGTTGTCATAAATGGAACATTTAGCATTATATCTTTTTGTTTAGTTAATGCCCATTCCCATTGTTGTAACTTTGGAGTGGTATTTATATAAGAATCATTTACGATATCTCCTGATAACATAAAGAAATCTGGATTACTTTCTTCCATTGCTGCTAAAAGTAATTCTTGATAGTTATCATAATGGATTTCTTCATATCCTTGTGGATCGGAAATATGAACAAATGTAGTTCCGTTTTTAGTTTCGGCAGTCGTAAATTCTCCGATATCTGACCAATTATTAATTTCTTTATCACCAACTCGATATTGGTAAGTTGTATTTTCTTTCAAACCATTTGCAATGACTTGATGGATAAAACCATCATCTTTAATTGGACTTTTTTTTGAATTACCACTAAATTCTAATACGCTAGAAGATGAAAAATTACCATTGGATTTTTCAATAACTTGTAATATTGTATCTGTTTCCCAAGTAGTATTCCAATTAAACGCCATTTGCGTTTTAGCGTCTTCATATAATGACATAGTAATCATTCTTGGCGTTTGATTTATATTTGGAAGTTCAGTAATTGATTTATTTACATTAACTAAATTAGGAGATAATAGAGCAATTATTGCGATTATTTTGCTTGCTGCCATTATTAATAACCTCCTTGCATACTTCTAAGAGTAATAATATCAATTAAATGATCAACGGCTTCTGACATTGCTCCAATAAAAATTGAATCTCCTCTTAATTTTGAAAATTGAACTTCACAAACATTTTGAGATTTTATTATTTCTTTACGAATACATTCAAGATAGTTCTCTCCAAATAAAACTACACGACCTTGAATGATAATGTTTGAAATATTTAATAATTCAACAACATCTTTTAATTTTTTTCCTAATAACGAAGCAGTTTCATTAACATAATTTTTGATGTTAGCATTTGTATGATATAAATCAACTATATCTTTAGTCTTAACAACTTGATTTAATTGATTTGAAACATTATTTTTAATGGCTCTTAGTGAAACAAATTCATCTAGAAAATTTTCTTGTCCTTTAAAAGTTGTATTCATTAAACCAAGTTCTCCTGCATAACCATTAACTCCGCCATAGAACTCGCCATTTAAAATCATTGCAGCACCGATACCATTATCAACATAGGCAAGTAAAGCATCATTATATGAAGATAACTCACCGGCCCTTTTTTCACCGATGATTGCAAGATTTGTATCATTTCTAATAATAACCGGAGCATCAAAATGGGTTTCAAATAAATGAGTTATTTTATTCTTTTCTTCGAATAAATGACTGTCAAATTGTTTTGATAATTGTAATTCACCAGTTACAGAGTTAACTTTTCCCGGAACAGCAATATAAATGCTTCTCAAAGGAAGATCACGATATTCTTCTTTTGCTAACATATTTTTAATAGCTAAGATTATTTCATAGATAACAGCAACATCATAACCATCAATTTCTTTTTCTTCCATTAATAAAACTTCTTCTTTTAAATTTGAAATGATGATTTTACAACGATTATTTGATAAACAAACTATTACAAATATTCCATAATTTTTGTTTAATGTATAGTATATTTGCTTTCTTCCTTTGCCTAAGCTAGAAGCAGAATAACTAGGAATAATTACTCCTTGTGTTTCAAGTTCTTTTAAAATAGATGACATAGCAGAGTTTGAAAGATTAAGCTCATTTACAAGTACAGTAGCAGAACAATCACAATTACGGAGTTTATTAATTACTAATTTATTATTTACTTTTCGTGCATAACTTTGGTTTCTGCCCGAATTGATTTCAACCATTGTTTTAACCCTCCTTATCCTATTGTTTTTAAACTTGAATTATCATAATATAAGCATATTGTGGATCCGGCGTATGTTTTTCCAACAAGTTTTCCAACGATAATTTCTTCTGATGAAAATTGATATTCGGAAGCAGTAACTTTTAAATTATAACCATAGCAATTTTCAATATAACCAGTAGTTAACATTCCGACAATTCCACCAGCAAAGTTTTTACCGTCAATAGAAGCATCTTTAATTGTTAAATCATAGATATTTCCAGAGACAACTGCAAATAGACCAACACCATAATAGCATGATGTAGATGATTCCAAACAGAACTTTTCATTTTTCTTAATTGAAAAATTAGAGATAGTATGACCATTTCCATAAAAAGTACCACTAAATTCGGCTTCACTATGCCCAATAGCATATAATTCTTGACCACCAAAATCTAAATCATTCATTAATAAAAATACTTTACTATAGTTTTCAGTTTTACTACTATCATAAGTTTCATTAGGATTAGCATTAAAATATTTAAAGAAATCTTCGATTGTATAGATTTTAATTATCTCTTTGCCATTAATTGAGTTTTCATCATATTTTTCGTGTGAAAAATAATATGCATCTCCACCGTAAATAGTACCGTCATTTAATTCAAAGATAAATCTAACTTTGCAATCTTTTGTATTTTCAAGTAATGACTTTGCAATAGAAATAGTGTTATCAACTAATATATAGTCAATTTCTTTCCCATATAATTTTACTTTAGCGTTTGTCAAATCGACTTTTGGAGAAAAAGTAAATTCTAAATTCTTATTTTCGTTTTCATATGTAATAGCAACGCCAGATTCAATAGTTAATTGTTTTTTAACGGGTAATGTTACCGTGTTTGATTTAGTGCCACTTTCACTTGTAGCATAGAATGATATTGTATCTAAATTAAACTCATCATCAATAGTTAAAATATTATTTTCGATTGAAGCACCAATATAACGACTAGATAAATGATATGTTATTTGATCTTGAGCATCAGTAGGCGTAAAAGTTGCTTCAAGTAGATAGCGTTTTCCAGCTTCTAATTGAGTTAAATTATGCTCGATAATTAAGGATTCTATTTTTGAATGTACATAAATTATTTTTTCATCAGTATATGTTTTACCATCAATATTTAAGGTTGCTTTTATAACAACATAAGGATCAATGGCGTTGGTTGTATTAATATAATTACCTAAAATGAAGTAACCTTCTCCTTCTATAGCATATTCGATATAATCTTTATATTCACTTTCAAACTTTGAAGGTAATATTTTTGCATCTAAAGGAATATTTTCTCCTTTAAATACTTGATCTTTATTAATGTTTAAAGTAATACCACGTAAATTAAATTCCTCTAAACTAGGTTTTAATACAGGAAGACTATTATCTTCAAATGTCCAATTATCATCTGATAATACTTCACTCCAGTTATAATTTGTCATGCTTGTTTTATCTTCGAATTGGATGCATTTAGTCCCATTGGAACCAAATCCAAGAAAATTTGGACAATTAACTGTTTTATATGCGAAACAATTTTCAATTGTACCTTCGTTTGAACCTACAAAACTACCATAATCTCTATCACATAAAACTGTTCCTAAAGAATAAGAATTTTTGATAGTTCCAAAATTATTTCCGACAAATCCTCCAACATAGCGATAAACATTTTCACCAGATTCAACATTCATATCAACATCAGCATAACAATTTTCGATAATTCCTGAATTGGAACCGACTAAACCACCAGAATATGATGATACTGTAAGAGAACCTTGCACGCCAAGATTTTTAATAGTAGCAGATGAAGTAATATATCCAAATAATCCTGCATTAAAGGATGCTGAATCTTTTCTATTTGCATATAAGTTTGTAATAACATGACCATTGCCATCAAATGTACCTTTAAATGAATATTTAGTAGCTATTGTTGCATCCAATGTATCAGTATATAGTCCAATAGGAGTCCATCCTTTACCATCGTTATATCCTTGACCACCTTTGACAAGATAATTAGATAAATCGATATCATTCATTAATAAATAATATCCTGATAGAGCTTCTTCTGAATCATTTATAGCTGCCAATTCTTCAGCAGTTGTAATGAACTTGGTAGCAATATCTAATCTAATTTCAATTGAATTACGTTTTGTAATAACTTTAAGTGTATTTTCACCATCATTTAATTCATTGGCATAAGATGCGTCAATAATTAATTCATGACTATTTTTATCGTATGAATAATAATCAGTTGAAATAGGTTTATTAAGTGGGGTAACAACTGCAATTACTTCATCATCATTTATAATATCGGATTTTGAAAAATCTAATGGATAAATTGCAGGAGTATTTAAATCCCCTCTTTCTAATACTTGACGATTACTAAAAGTGGTTACAAAACCATCAGTCATTGCATAAAATGTTTTTTCAGCTTTTGAACCATGAGAATTGGCTATAACAGTAAATAAAGTGTTGTTTTTTACAATTGGTGCATAAGTAATTTTTCCTGTTTGATTTTCAATACTTATTCCCTCGACTTTTTCTTTTAATTCATAAGTTACTGAGTAATTTTTTGAGGAAACTGCATTTATATATTCGTTATTAACTATGTAGGAAGACATATTTGTAAAATCGACTTCACTTTTTTGAAATTCATAAGATAAAGTTACAATACAAGGGCTAGATACTTCGTTTTTATATTTAGCAATTACCATAATTTGAGTGTAATTGGGAATTGTATCATTAAATGAGATTTTACCCGTTTTAGAATCAATGGTGATTATATTTTTATAAGGATTATTAACAATTTCATAAGTAACTCCCTTAGAAATTGTTTCTATTGTAATGCAATCACCACTTTGGATTGTATATTCATTGTTTTTAAATACTAAGTTTACATTATCATTGCTACAAGCAACTATATTAGATACAAGTAATAAGGCTAAAGGGAGTAATAATTTTATTTTTTTCATACTTATCCTTTTAGACCCCCAGCCACTGTATTCTCGATAATTTTCTTTTGGAAACAAGCATATAGGATTAATACAGGTAAAATAGATATAATCATTGCTGCGAATACTAAAGGATATTGTCCTTTGATTTGTAATTCTGCTTGGATTGCTTGTAAACCTACAGCTAATGTACTATGGGAATTCATAAATAAGAATGGTGTAGAATAATCATTCCATAATGTAATTGCTTGTAAAATACAGCAAGAGATAATTGGTCCTTTACACATAGGGATCATAACTTTAAAGAAAATACCAAAATGTCCTGCACCATCCATTTGCGCTGCTTCTGCATAAGACCAAGAAATACTTTCAAACGAAGAATGTAAAAGAATGAAGTTGAAACCAAATGCTCCTGAGTATAAAAATAATACGCCAATTACCGAATCGTCTAAATGTAGAAATTCCATGAATTTAACTTGAGCCGGCAATGTACCAACAATAGGGACAACCATTGCAAAAATTGCTAAAGAATATAGAAGTTTTTTTCCTTTAAACTCATACTTAGCAAAGACATAGGCAGCGCAAGCAGAAAAGAATACATTTATGAAAGTACCGAGAACAGTTAATAAAACAGAATATCCAATCATTGATAATAAATTTTGTCCTTGTACTTCAGTTTTTAAAATCGTAATGTAGTTAGTAAAATCCCAATCTTTTGGAAGGCTCCAATAATCTTTAAAACTAACTGTTTCTCCCCATTCTTGAACGCTTCTTAAGGAATTTATAATCATCCAAACAAATGGGAAAAGGAGAGAAATCGAATATATTGCAAAAACGATAAATGCAATAATCATTCCTATTTTTAGAGTGCTTCCCTTTTTCTTTTTAAGTGTATCTTGCATTTTTATCCCTCCTAACAATCTGTGTCTGAATATTTTTTAGAAATAACTTTTCTAATATATAGAATTAATGGAGCAAAAATAAATGAAAATAATAAACCAAATGCTGATAACATAGGTTGTTGTGTTGAGTTTTGCGCTCCAAGGAAAATTGATCCTGCAATAGTTTCTGTTCTTGGATATTCAAACAAAACTGGTTGTAAGTATAAAGTTAATATACTAGTCATACCAAGAATAATCATAGTGACTATTGTAGGCCAAATCATAGGAATCATAATTTTTGTAAATTGCTTGAAATTGCCAGCACCATCCATTTGTGCTGATTCAAATAATTCTTTGGGAACTCTACCAATAGCACCTGATAGCAATAAGACATTATATCCAATACCAGCCCAAATACAATATACATAAACAATAATTGATGAATTAGGCCATACCGAAGTTTTTATGTTAACACCTAGAGCATCTAAAAAGTGATATATTAATCCAGAAGTTGAGTCGAGTTGCATTCTAAAAGCGTAAATTAAGGCTACAACAGAAATAATATTTGGTAAGAAGAAAATGACTCTAAATACATTTGCTAGTGGCATTTTCTTCGATAAGAAATAGGAAGAAATAAGGGCTAGAGGTAAACTTATAAAAATTGCTATAAATCCATAACCTAAAGAGTTTATTATAATTAATAAATTCTCTGGTATTTTTCCTCCACCATTAATATCAGCAGCACCTAAGTTTGCATTAAAAATACGTTTAATAACATAAATGAAATTATCAAACCCCGCAAAGGAAACATCACCTTCGATTGAGATGTTTTGAAAAGCAAGAATTATTGAATATGAATTAACGAAAATCCAGGTCATCAAAAATTGAATAACAGGATACGCTAAAAGAACGGTGACAAAAATTAGTTCTTTTTTTCTTCTTTTACTCATTGGGGTTTTTATTGTTTTTTCTTTTTTCATTATTTCCGCCTCACTTTTGTAATAAATTTACATTATCCAATTGAATTGATTCGCCATTAAATGTATCAAATTGGATATAAAGACTTTGTGAATTTTCCGGTGCAATTAAATCTAAATCATAAGTTTTAAATTCTTCACAATCGATATCTAAACTCACTGTTTTTAATGGCTCTAATGTTGATGTTGCATAGTAATAAATAGTAGCAGTACCTTTTCCTTTGGCATCAAATGATAATGTGTGCTCAAAATCATGATATACGGCATCAATCTTTTGTTCGACAACGCCACCATCTTTAATAGTTAATCCTTTAGAATTTTCTATTCCTGATCCTTCACTAATAAAACAAACTTCCTCAAGTGATTTATCTTCATCTAAATATTTTTGTAACTTCCAACCAGATATAGAAACATTGTTTTTGTCAATGTATTCAAAAGTTCCATTAGCAACTTTGTTAATTGTTTTAGCATTTGTTGGAATAGTTGGATATTCACTTAAACTTGCATATCCGTTTACCGAAGGAGTGAATGTTGTAGACGGTTGATTTAAAAAAGGAATATATGAGACATAATCAACTTGCATATAATCGGTTTCAAATTCTGCACTTCCGACAAAGGCAGAAGTTACTGGAAACCAAACTCCGAGCCATATTCTTGATTGAAGACTAGGGATAAATAAATCAGATATTGCACAAACAATACCATCAATATAATAAACAATTTTTTCGGGGTTTGTATACCAGTCAAAACCGAATGTGTGCCATTCACCATCATTTAAAAAGATTTCATCATCTCCAAATAAGGTGGAAACTTTAGTATCTTGGGAATGGGATCTGGTCTCTTTAATATAGTTGGTATTAAGAACATTTTCAAAAGAGACTACACCATTTCTATTGCCACCTGGTAACTCGATATCAATTTCGTGATTTAATTCTTGATCGAAATCATAAGCAAAAGTCCAAAATGCTGTACAAGCACCAATTCTAGGAAGAACTTTCATTTTTATTTCGTATCTTCCAGGACCTACCATAAAATTTGAAATTAAAGCAGCTCCTGTATATCTACCATCTTTAAGATCACCAACACCTTTAAGTTCTCCTTCTTGATAATAACCACCATTCCCTCTTAATAAAAGAATGCCATCATCTGTGTAAGAAACATTTTCAGGAATTACACCACCGTTGCTTCCACCCCAAGCTTG
Organism: uncultured Eubacteriales bacterium; assembly: GCA_964646425.1. Taxonomy (GTDB): domain Bacteria; phylum Bacillota_I; class Bacilli_A; order RFN20; family JAISJY01; genus CAZYEI01. The sequence goes on from CAZYEI010000026.1 coordinate 10,735, forward strand.
ATCACCAATTAACCAATTTTCATTATTTATTCCATTAGAAAAATCATCGAAAAAAGCATTGTCATAATCATATTTTACGTTATTTAATAGTGTTAATTCACCCCCGACTTTTAATTCAGTGTTGTTATTTGCTCTAGTACATGAAACGAGCAAAAGCGACAAAATCAGCATAAAAAGGCTCGAGTTTTTCAATTTCATAAAAAAACCTCCATATTCTTACTTTTATTTTAGCTTGTTTAATAGGTGAAATCAATATTTTTTTCATAAAGTTAAAAAATAATGTAAGCGGTTAATTTTTTTATTATATAATATATTGACAAAAATGAACTTAATAATATAAAATTTAAGTGTATTATTTCATTAAGTGAAATTTTAAAAAGTGATAGGGGGATTTATATGAAAAATAAGTTTAAAAAATCATTGTTAGCAATCGGCGCTGCAATTTTGAGTTGTGGTGCTTTAGTTGGCTGTGATTCAAATAGTGGTGATGATAATGTACTAAAAATCGTTGTATTGAATGCTGGATATGGAGATGCTTGGATTAATGAACTTGAAACAAAGTTTGAAGCTGAACATGAAGGAATAGATGTAAAAATTGAAGCTTTATATGATGCTGGCCAACTAATCCAAAGTCATTTAGAGTCTAGAAAAAATACTGATGATTTATATATATCAGTTGGTGCTGAATGGAAAACATATGCTGCACAAGGAAAATTTGCTAATTTAGATGATTTATTAGAGGAAGAAGTTGATGATACTACTGTTAAAAATAAAGTTGCAGATGAATATCAAGATTCTCTTTATTTCACTAAGAGTGATGGTACTGCACATTGCTATAGATTACCTTGGACTTCTGGTATAGGCGGTATTTATTATAATAAAGTAATGTTTAAAGAACACGGCTGGGATATTTATTTAAAAGAAAAATATAGTACAAATACTACTGGACTTCCTGAAACATTTGAACAATTATTAGATTTATGTAATAAGATTGTTGATGATAAAATACCTGTTTCAAATGATAGAAAAACAGCAGTAAAGCCATTTGCATATACAGGAGCAAATACCGATTACTTTGATTATACTGTATTTGATTGGTGGGCTCAAATTGTTGGAAAAGAAGCAATTAAAGATTTTTTAAAATATGAAAGTTATGAAAACTATGATATTTCCAAAAATCAAACATATGCTGCATTAAAAACAGCTACTGAATATTGGAGCAAATTATTTGTTGAATTTAATGATGATGGAACTGCTGTGGGAGAATCTAAATTTGTTAAAGAAGATAGTGAATCTAAAACAGCCGAAGCCGCTCAAAAAGAATTTGTTAATGGTTATGCTGCTATGATGTTTAATGGAGATTGGTTATATAACGAAATTATTAACTATGGAATATCTACTACTAAATTTGAATTAGGCTTAATGAAAACACCTACAATTCCAGAATCGAAATCAGAATATGTTAATACAAGTTATGTAATTGGAGAAGATCAATATATTGCAATTCCCGAAAGTTCAAAACATAAGAGCTTAGCAAAAGAATTTATAAAATTAATGATTAGTAATGAAGGAAGTATTACATTTACTAAAAATGCTAATGGATTTTTAGCATACAATACTGACTTTACTAATAGTGGAATAACAAATGAATTTATTAATGAAACAATTGAATTAAGAGAATCATATACTACTAAATATACAAGTTATTCAGACAATAGAAAATATTTATGTAATTATATTGATATTTGGAGTACAGCAGGAAATAGACCATATTTAGCTTTGCTTAATGGAACAAGATCATTAGATGCTTCTTTTGCTACTATTTCTTCAACCGCAAAGGCTAACTGGGCAGACTGGACTAATAAATCAAAATAATATAAATAACTAGGAGAAGGTAAAATTATGAAAAAGTTTAAGTTTTATTGTTTATCATCTCTAATGCTTGTTTCGCTAATTGGCGGGACAAGCGTTTTGTGCATTTCTGCCTCTAATGAAAAAGTACAAAATGGCGATGAACAATCAAACCGAAATATAAGTATTGATTTTTCAAAATATAGTGCAAATTTAACATATGAATTAAGCGATGACAAGACATATTATATAGTATCAAATAAAAATTATGGATTGAGCGATTCGAATTTGGTAATTCCTGAGACATATGCTGGATTACCTGTAAAAGAAATCGCTAGTGAAGGCTTTGCCTATAGAAATTGGATTACTTCTGTGGCAATACCTAAAACAATTGAAAAGATTGGATCAGGTGCTTTTAATGGCACAGGATTAAAACAAGTATATTATAATGCTGCTAATTGTGAGGATTTTAAAGGGAGAAACTGGGTGTTTTATCCTGATGAAACAACTCAAGATATTGCTTTAATAATTGGAAAAGATGTAGAAAGAATTCCTGCAAATTTCTTTGCTCCGCTAAGTACCGAACCATCAATAATTCCAATAGTAAATTCTATTACTTTTGAAAGTAATTCTGTTTTAAGAGAAATTGGTGATAAAGCATTTTATCAATTAGATCAATTTACAACAATTGATTTCCCAGATTCTTTGAAAATAATTGGTGATTATGCTTTTTATGGTTCCGGAATTGAACAATTATCTTTACCACAAGAATTAGAAGAAATTGGCGATAATTGTTTTGCTAACAGTGTTAATCTTAAAGATTTTGTTTTTCCCACTACTTTAACAAAAATTGGCATAGGAAGTTTCAAACATTGTTCATCATTAAACGAAGTAGAATTAAATAGTCGTATAGATATTCCTAAAGAAACTTTTAAATATTGTGATTCTTTGAAAAAAGTAACTTTAAAAAATGTTATAAGTGTAGGAGAATCAGCTTTTGAAAATTGTACAAAGCTTGAAACTCTTATTTTAGATGATTCTTTATTAAGTATTGATAAAGCCGCTTTTAAAAATTGTGGTTCGCTTATGGAAATTACGCTTCCAGAATCATTAAACACATTAGGAAATCAAGCTTTTTATGGATGCTATAATGTCACTAAGTTAACTATAAATAGTGAAAATATATTTGATTTAGCGGTTGGCAATGCTACATTCTATGGCTTGGGTAAAAACACTAATGGAGTAATAATTACTTTTGGAATGAAAGTTAAAGTTATCCCTGCTAATTTATTGGCGGCTTATTCATTAGATGAATTTATTCCAAACATTGGTGAAATTATCATTTATGGTAATTCATTAACAAAAATTAATGAATGGGCATTTGGCCATATTCAAGCAAATATTACATATATTGGAAAAATTTCAGCATGGAAATCCATTGCAATATTAGAAGGAAATGTTGTTTTATCTTCTGTGAATTGTGTTAAGGAGGTATCATAATGCAAAAAAAATTATTTAGTTTAATTTCTTTATTAGTAACAGTTATATCTGTTTCTGCATGTGGTTCCACTTCTAATAGAAACTCAAGTTCTACTGTTAATACGAGTTCCCAAACTAGTTCTTCTAGTAACACAAGTTCTAAAGATGAATATGGACAATATTCAACTAATTTAAATAATTCTTCGTTAATTGCTGGGGATAATCAAGCACCATATGAGATATATCCAATCCCCCATAATGTTGAATATGGAGATGAAAATTTTGTTTTACCATATAATCTTGAAATTATTATTGAAGAAGAAATTGATGATGCAACTAAAATGCATTTATATGATTCTTTAGCAAAAAAGAATGTTATGGTAACAAATAAAAGCAAAATAAATAATGATAAAAAACAAATATTGGTAGGAACATACAATTCTAATGGAGTTGTAGATAATTATGTTGAAAATTTAATTGGTAAAAAAGATAGTTTATTTGAAAAATATGATTCATATTACTTAGCGATTAATAAAGATAAAATAGTTATTTTGGGTAAGGATAGTGATGCTTGTTTTTATGGAATTACCACTTTAACAACTATCTTTGATCAAACTTATCGTACAATTTCTTCTTTAGAAATTGAAGATTATTCCGATAGTATGTATCGAGGATTTATTGAAGGCTATTATGGTATTCCATGGACAAAAGATGAAAGAATCGAACTAATGGAATTTGCAAGTAAGTTTAAATCAAATATATATATATATGCTCCTAAAGATGATTCATATCATAGTACAAACTGGAGAGGTTTATATACAGAAGCTGATTTATTAAATCTAAAAGAGCAAATTGCCGCAGGAGAACAAACAAAAACTCGTTTTGCTTGGTCAATTCATCCCTTTATTTCAGATCCGATTACTAGATTAAATTATGATGAAGGCGTTAATGCTATTATTGCAAAATTTGAACAATTATATACAGCAGGTGTACGACAATTTGTTGTTTCAGCAGATGATTTATATGTATCTGATGATGAAGGTGTTGATGCTGCTTTACATCGTGATTTGCTTAATGTTATAGATAACTGGTGTAAAGCCAAAGGTGATTGTTATGATTTGATTTTTGTTCCAGCTGCATATTGTTTTCAATCAGAACAATATCTAGGTGTTCATTTAGAAAAGTATTTCCAAGAAGTTTGTAATGGACTTAATGAGTCAATTAAAATAATGTGGACAGGAGAGAAAATTTGCAGTTCTATTGAGACAGGTAAATTTGAAGAATTCACACAATTAACTGGAAGGAATGCTTTTATGTGGTTAAACTGGCCAGTTACAGATTATGCTGAATCGTGTTTATTAATGGGAAAAGCTGAAGTACTGAATACAACAGTCGAAACAGGAACTGAACCTAATTTTACTGGAATTGTTACAAATCCAATGCAACAAGCAGAACAATCAAAATTAGCAATTTTTGCAATTGCAGATTATTGTTGGAATATTAATGATTTTGATATAGATAAGAGTTATGAAGATAGCATGAAATTTGTAGAGCCTACTGCTACTGATGAATTTTATGAATTATGTCAACATTTGACAAATGCTTCACTATATGAAGGAAAATATTTTGAAGAGTCTACTGAATTTAAAGCATATGTTCAAAATTTTGAAGCTCAATATAATTTAGGAAATAAGGGCTCAATTGAAGATATGATAGATTTATATCAAGAAATAATCGATAATGCTAATAGTTATTTAATAAATGCTACAAATATTTTATTAAGAGATTCAATTAAACCATGGATAGAGTCATTAAAACTATTGTCAGAATCATCAATACTTTATTTAAAGGTATTAGATGGAAATGGAACTTCAGAAGAAATTGAACAATGGTATGATGAAGCACAATCTAAGGCTAATCAAATGGAAGAATGCAAAACTCCGATTTTAAATAAAGTAGATTATGGAAAAGAATATTTGACGGTTGACGTAAGTATCTCTGTTTTATCTCCATTCTTACAAACTTTAGAAAATTTGGCACAAGATGAGTTTTATTTATCTACTGGAAGATATTCTGGCGTTACATATCGTGGGTTTAATGGTATATATGAAGGAACAGTAGATTTAGCAAATGATGGTAATTTAGATACATATGTATGGTTTGATGGCTATCCTGCTAGTAATGCACATATTAGAATTGATTTAGGGGAAATTAAAGAAATTAGGGATATTCATATACTTCAAGGAAATGCAGAAAATAGAGATTATATGGATGGTTATGTTGAATATTCAATTGATGGAAGAAATTTTGAAAGAATTGGAAAGTTAAATGGTTTGGATACTACAATAGACCTAAGATTAAATCCTATAAATGCTCGATATATTAGATTAATTAATTCAAATACAAAAACATGGGTAGCTATCAAAGAAATAGAAGTTAATACTTTAGATAATTATGCAGGTATAGTTACATTTGGAAATATCGATTTAGAGGATGAACTATATGGTCATGCTAATATTTCTCATATGATAGATGGAGATGATACTACATTTACTTGGTTCGCAATTAATAAAACTCCAAATGCCTATATTGAGTTAGATATGTTAGCAATAAAAGAAATAAATAATATTACTTTACATATGGCTAATAGTAATTCTACCTCTGATTATTTTCATAGTTATGCTATTTTAATTTCTAGTGATGGAATTAATTATGAAAAGATTGGAGAATATACAGAAGCTGAATTAAACTTAGTATTAACTCAATCAAAACAAGCACGTTATATTAAAGTAATGTCGCTTGACACAGATCCATATGGTATTATTGTTCGTGAAATTTCTGCGAATTAAAATAATATAAAATATAAAAAGGAGGTAAAAGAAAAATGGAAAAGAAGAAAAAAGTTTTGCTATCTTTAGCAATTTTGACAGGAATTACTTGTATATCATTAGTGAATACTCCTAAAAAAGTTATAGCAAATGGAACAGCAAAATATGAAGCAAACATTCATCCGGTAGATATTTCTCTTGAAGGAGATGCCTTGGTCTATGAAGACAACTATCTATATAAAATGATAGATGGAAATGAAACAACAAATGCTTGGTTTCAAAGTGCTCCAACTGCAATAACTATTGATTATGGAAAAACTTTTTTACTATATGATGTAACTATTTTTAATGGAATTGCTGAAGATACTAGAGATTTCTATCAAGCTGGTATTCAATACTCGGCAGATGGAGAAACTTGGACTACTATTGAAAATCTTTACGAAAATGAAGACTCAATGTATCGTGATGTAGTTTTAGATTATTGGGCTAATCCATTAGAAGTAAGATTCATAAAACTATCTTATGTAGGAGAATCTAATCCTTGGGTGGCTATTACTGAATTGTCGGTTAATACAATTGAAAAGAAAATTTCATATGAAAATTTAGAATTAGAAGATGCAGTATATGGTCATGCCGATATTTCTCATATGATAGATGATGATAATTCGACATTTACATGGTTTAAATCACAAACTACTGCAAATGGAACACTTATCCTTTCATATGCACAACCGATAAAAGTTTCCCAAATTGAATTAATGATGGGAAAAGTTGATGCAATCAATGATTGTATGGTTTCACCCACTTTATATTATGCAACTGATGATAAGTTTCAATGGCAAGAAATTGCAACTGTTGAAGGGCAATCAATTCGACATATTCTAGAGACTCCAATTACAGTTAAGCATCTTAAGGCAGTAGCTGGTGATATCAAAGAAAATGGCTTAGTAATTAGAGAATTTTCTGCTAATTCAAATAACTCTATAACTTTAGACAATTTAAAAGAATATGCAGATCTAAGAGATTCGGGTAGTATTACTGCTTATCCTGAATTGTTAAACAATGTTAGAAATCTTAATGATGGAAAAACAAATACATATGCAGATTTACGACCAAATGATGATACTAAAGTTGGTTCAATCATTAATGATTTAGGAAAAGTTAAAGAAATAACTGCGATATCAGTATTGTCAGGTGGCCCAAATTGGGGCGATAATTTGACTGCTGCCTCAGGTAAAATTTTAACTTCTATGGATGGATTAACATATACTGATATTACTAATCAATTTACTATCGAAGCTGGAAATTATACATTATTAAATTCTTCAATTTTAGCAAGATTTGTTAAATTAGAAGTAGTTTCAGGAGCATGGATAACAATTAATGAATTTAATGTTATAGCAAATGAGATGTTTACTGCTGGATTAAGTGCTAGTTTTGGTGGTACTTATTCAGATGATTTTACTGCATCAAATTTTGGCTTAAGATTTTTAATTCCAACAGCAAATGAAACAAATTCAATAGATTATAAAGTTATTGTTAAGGCTGGAACAAAAGAAATTACTTATGCTGTAAATGATGGCTTAATTGAAGAAAATGGAAACTTAAAGCTAACATTATTATTAGGAGATATAATTAATAATTTTGGTAGACTATCTACTGAATTTACAGTTTCAAGTTATTATAACAATGGTTTGACTGGAGATATTTCATATTCAGTTGAAAGTATTGTTAGAGAGTATTTATATTTAGATTTAGTTAAAGAAGTTGCTTTAACTGATAGTGATGTTTCATTTTTAACAAAACTAAATAACTATATTCAAGTATTAAACGGTGGTAATATAGTAGAACCTGATACTCCAATAGAAAAACTTGATCCAGAAGTTACATTCTCAATTGAATCAGGAACAACATTAACTATCGGCGTTGATGCCTCTCCTAGTGTTACTGTAACAGAAGGGTTAAGCTATGTCACATATTTTGAACAAGATGAAGTTAAAGTAAGTGATACAATGCCTACTACTCCTGGCACATATTCATTTATCGTTGAAGTTACTGGTAACGACCAATATAATGATGTCCGTCAATTTAGATGGTTCTATCTTGTTGAAGATAAATTAAATCCAGAAGTTACATTCTCGATTGAATCAGGAGCTACTTTAACTATTGGTGTTGACTCTGCTCCTAGTGTTACTGTTGAAGGCGATTTAACAT
>CAZYEI010000027.1:0-19056 GCA_964646425.1 uncultured Eubacteriales bacterium
TGTATCTCATTAAATTGTGCAGACATCTTATTACCTCCTGTAGGGAATTTTTCTAATGATATTTTACCATAATATTCCCTAATCATCAATTATTATAGGGAATGATTATTCAAAATAAATATTTAAAAGTTCCCTAATCATTATTTCAAAATATAATGAACTTATTCAATTAATTTTAAAATATCAAATTCTAAATAAAACTAAATTATATAACACTGCCATCAATTCTTACATTATATAAAATTATAGTTATAAATAATGTTTATGGACTATGTTTGACGTTGTAATTTATCTTCTAGGGGTGTCGGAATAATCGTTCTAGCAACATTTTTGACCGAATAATAGTTCTGCTACCTAAAGTAATCGTTCTAACACATACTGCAAAAAACACTAGAAAGGCTACAAATTTAATACAAAAGCAAATAAAAAATCCATCAGACCATAAAATCTGATGGAAATTCACTTAAAATATGCTTATTTTAGCCTTAAAGCCTCTAAAAAAGTATAAAAAAAATCCTGATACTTTTACCGTATCAAGATTAATCAACTTAAATGGAGCAGATGACGGGAATCGAACCCGCGTAGCAACCTTGGCAAGGTTGTGTTCTACCATTGAACTACATCTGCATTACTTAATGCATAAAGAATTATACAATAATTACTTACAAAAAGCAATACTTTTTCATTATATTTTTAAATATTATTTTTGTAATTAAAATAATAATGTATTAAACATAAATTTCAATAATTTTATATTAATATTATAAACAAACATTCAAACATTTTTGAAGTTTTTTTAGCATAAAAAAAACGAAGAAAGGTTTCTTCGCTTTTTTAATTTATTATCCTTTTTCTGCTCCTGTTGCCATTCCATATACAATGTATTTTTGCATTGCAAAGTTAACAATAACAATAGGAATTGCTGTAACCAAAGCACCGGCCATAAATAGTAATGGTTCATACTGAGGATTTTCACCAATAGTATTATATTTATACAACCAAACAGCAACTGTTTGCCATTCTCCAGAACTTCCTAATAATTTTCCTTGTAACATATAATCTAACCATGGACTCATAAATGCATTTACAGCAACAAAGCCAATAATTGGGAAAGATAATGGGAATATAATCTTAAAGAACAATTGTACTTTACTTGCTCCATCAATATAGGCAGCCTCATCTAAAGATTTAGGAATTGATCTTAAATATCCTCTAACAATGAATAAGTTTGTTGGAATAGATCCTGTTGCATAAACTAAAATCAAACCAATTACTCCACCAAATTTTCCAATCCAGCCAAAATATTGGAAAACTATAAAATAAGCCATCATAGACATAAAAGAAGGGAACATTTGAAGCATCATCATTGTTAAAATAAGTGTTTTCTTTCCTTTAAATCTAAATCTTGAAACTGCGAAACCATTTAATGTTGCAATAAATACAACGAATATCATATTTAACAAAGAAATAATCAATGTATTTTTAAACGCATTTACAAAATCTGGCAATGTATTTGTTTGGTCAGATTTATATGTAAATAATTTTTCAAATTGTTTAAATGAAAATTCTTTTAAGAATTTAACTTGTTGTAAAGTATTTCCACTAGAGAAAGCGGCAGAAATCATCCATAATACTGGAACTATAATAATAACAGCTGTAATTAATAGATAAATATGATGCCAAACAATGCTGAAAATTTCTCTTCCAGAAAATTTATGCTTATGAATCTTTTTTTGACTTAATTCATCAGCAGGATAACTATTTTCTATTGTGTTATTTAAATTTTCACTCATATCTTATTCCTCCTCTTGCATCATCTTAGTTCTTGACATATTCCAAACAGAAACAATACCTATTCCTAAGAAGATTAAGATTGAATAAATAGCACCACGGTTATAATATTGTTCATTTTCTGTAAATGTCAATTTATAAATCCATGATATTAAGATATCTGTTTTTCCTGGAACACCTGGTTTTCCCCTATAATCAGCTCTTAAAGGTCCTCCACCTGTCAAGAAGTAAATAGCACCAAAGTTGTTAAAGTTATGTGAGAATGTCATAATGATTGATGGTAATGTTGATAACAATACTTGAGGTAATGTAATATATCTAAATTTTTGGAATCCAGATGCACCATCAATATCTGCTGCTTCATATAACTCAGGAGAAATTGTTGCCAATACTCCAATAATCAACATCATGTGATATGGTGAACCAAGCCATAGGTTTACCACAATTAAGACAAATTTTGCTAAGTTTGCATTTTCGCCAGTAGAAGCACCTAGCCATTCAATAACTGAATTATTTCCTTCTGTCAATCCAACTGCTTGCAAGAAATTAGCAACGGTTTGAGATAAATTGGCATTGCTTAATAATTGATTTACTGGTCCATCAATTGCAAACATATTTTTAGCTGACATCAAAGTAATCATTCCTGGAATTGCCCAAGGTAAGATCATAATTGTTCGCCAAAACTTCTTTCCAAAGAATGAAATACATTTTCCATTTTTCAAATGGAACTTTAATCCGCATACTGCTTTTGATTCTACAATTAATGCATTGACAAAACCCATAGCATATACAGTAAATGATGTACAGAATGCCCAAATAATTGTCCATAACAATACATCTAAGAAAAATCCTAATACATCTTTATCTTTAACTATTGTTAAAAATGCATTGAATCCGTCCCATTTAAAAATTTGGCCTGCTGTAATAGTACCCGAAGCATAAGAATAGTTAGTAAAGGCAACGAGTAAACTAAATAACATTGGAATAAATGTAAAACAAATAACCAAAACGATTGCTGGTATTAAAATAATATATGCAAATAATGAATCAAATGTCTTTTTAAAATATTCTTTTGTTGTTAAATAAGGAGATCCATCAATATATTTCTTTTGTACTTTATAAGCATCAACAATCGACCAAACATATAATAATAGAGCTAGCGCAATTACTACAAAAGCAACGATTCCTAAAGCCATTAAATATTGTGAAACATCATATCTTGTCCATTCTGGTTCAGCTATAACTGTTCCAGTTTCAACACTCCAAGATTGTTTTAACACAACATTTGCTGGAGCACCACGATATTCATCCCCATCTTTTATTTTACCAAGTGAAGTGATACCCCAAATTCCTTTTGTAAAGAAACCACCATAATCACGATAATAATAAAATTGAGCACTTGTATATCTAACTGTTGCTTTTAATGTTGGTTGATAAGGTAATAACCTATCATTTAAATTAATTAAAGGAAGTAAACTTATCTTTTCTCCTTCAGGTAATTCTTTATTTAATTCTTCAATTTCTTTATTTCTTTCTCTAATATTAGCATTTTCAGCATTTACTTCTGCTGTAATAATTTCATTTTCTTCAGAAAGAATTTTATTAGTTTCTGCTACTTTAACATTATATTCATTAATCATAGATTTTAATGCATCTATCTTTTCTTGAACAGAATTATAATATTCAATTTCATAATCATATCTAGCATCAGTTTTATTTTTTGAAATATTATATGAATATAAACGTAAATTTACCCAAACACCGGTTACAACTGTTTTTTCAACACCGCCACCAAAACTATCACATTCAGTCTTATTGCCATCAGAGTCATAGCATGTCGTTACTTTTTTTACAGATGTTTGTTGAATATAATAATCTTTATCATCTGGATTTGTACTTTTATTTACATTAGAAGCATAAATATGTTCCTTAGCAGCTTCTTTATCGCCACCAAACTCCTTATCAGCAACTGTTGTTACCAATTTATCGACTTCAAAGTATTCTTCTGTTGCCGATTGAGAAGATAATTTAGCAAGTTCCTCTAAAATAGCGCTTGTATCAGTCCAGTTATCATTTTTCCATTCTTCTGTACCTTTAACCGGAACTACTGTTTGATCAGTATCCATATTGATTTTGATTTCAATTTTGTTTTCTGGAATATAGATACCTTTTTCTTTAGCAAAATCGCCATAAGAAGCAGTTGTAATTTCAACTAAAACAACAACAAATAGTATTACCCATACCAATATTGCTTTATACCATTGACGATTTCTAATTTGTCCTGCACCAGGGATTAGGGCTAATAAAGCATTTAGCCAAGCTTTCTTATATTTCTTAAAGCTTTTATTTTCTTTATCCATAGTATCATCCTTTCTAATCACATTTATTATTATAAATGTAAACCCTTACAATTGCAACAAAACAATAAGTTTTTTTTCTATTTTATTTGTTTTTTTTCGAAATTATATTGCAAAACTTAGGGATTTTAAGCAAAAAAGCCCAAGAAAACTTTCTTGGACTTTTTTTGTATAATTATAGTTAACAATTATTCTGTTGGTGCAACATTTAATTCTGCTAATTTTGAATTATATGCTGTTTGCATATTTCCAATAATAGAATTTAACCATGCTTCACGAGCATCACCAGTATTTGCTGCAGCTTCATCCCATACTTGTTTATAGAAGTTTTCAGGACTGATTCCATAATAAGCATCCATTGCTTTTTTAGCTGGGTTATTAGGCATTGCTGTGTTTACTTCTGAATATCCATATTGGAAAGCGTTAATCATTGCTTGTTGAATTGCTGTCAAATTTAAAGTAAATTCAGCACCAGTTTTTAATACTGCTGGCATTGAAGAGTTATCTAACATAATTTGCATTAATTCAGCACTATAAAGTTTATTTAAAACAACTTTAGCAGCTGCTACATTTGCAGAATATCCATTAATAACGAATCCTTTTGATTTAATGAATGGTCCAGGTTGATTTCCATTCCATGTAGGCATAGCTGCGAAAACAATTTCATCATTTTCTTGAATTGCAGTACATCCTGCTACATTTTCCCATGTACCAACTAATGCCATAGGGCTTGTTCTATTATTTAATAAATCGCCTGATTGTTCTTGTGATAATGAAGCTGATGGAGCTAATTCATATGCAGTTCCTGCTTTTTGTACTTTAACTTTTGCATCTGCTGCTGCAGCAATGAATTCTAATCCTGCTTTAAATTCAGGAGTTCCAAATCCAGCATCAGTTACATCATTTTTGTTAGAAAGAATTTTCCAACCACCTGCTGAAACATATGCATATCCAGACCATGAGTTTCCAGCAACTAAACTAACTGCAGTTGTAATTTCATTTCCTGCATATTCTGGATATCCTTCAGTAGCCCATTTTTGTGCTAAAGCAAAAATTTCTTCAAAAGTATCTAATTCTTTAGGTAAACCTTTGTCATTAACATCATCAACATTAATTCCAAATGATTTTAACATTGTCTTGTTGTAACCAAATACCATTCCATCATAACCCATTGGAACATACTTTGCTTCACCATTTACAGTTGTTGATGTTACAAATCTTTCAACAGCATTTGCTGCTAGTTTTGTTTCAATTTCTGCACCAACACTTGCTAATGAAGCAGCATTTCTTGTAACTTCACCATCTACAACCAATTGAATATCTGGCATAGCAGCTTGATCAGTTGTAATCTTGTCGGCAGCGCCTGAAGCACCTTCGTTTACAGCTGTTACTCTAATACCATTAATTGGATTGTCTGTAAAATATGTATTTAGGGCAGTTACCCAGTTATCACTATCAACTCCAACTTTGATATCAACAGTTGTTCCAGAAGGTTGTGGTTGTGACCCAGTGCTTTCTTTTTTTGTACTATTATTGTTTCCACCACAAGCCACAGCACCTAACATCATTAATGCTAATGTAGGAATTGTAACAAATAGAGATTTTTTCATAAAATAATATCCTCCTTTATCTCTAAAGAGAGAATAATCTATTTTTTTTGCTTTGTCAAGAGAAAATGAAAGCGTTTTCTCAAGAAATCGTTTTCTTTTTTATGTTTTGATTTTTCTTTTTAAAATTTTAGTCAAAAAAAGCAAAAATCCCTTTAAAAATAAGGCTTTTTTAGAAGAAAAAAATCAACAAAAAAAGGATAGATTGTATTTTTTCTTTTATAGTATTGAAAAATATTACAATTTATCCTTAAATAATTTAATCAATAAAATCTTCTAGCCCTTTATGAGTTTTTATAGCTAATTTTTGGCCTTTTTTCGTAAATTGTGCCCTATAAATCACAAATGTTCTAATAAAGAAAATTATCGGAGCCGTTATTATCACACTCTCTGGCATAAATAATCCAACTAACACACTTAAAATTGCAGGCATTAATAATAAATTACAAGCAATCTTTAAAGATCCTCTAAAGCCATATTCATCTGCAAGATTTCCTTTTTTATTACCATAATAAATAATAAAACCCCCACTTAATACACAAATTAATAAAACAATAATGGCTAAAATGAACCAAATCAGTAAAATCGCAGAAAAATCAGAAAGAGACACCGAATAAAGAAAATCACTATAAATTGTATGCAAATATGCTCTTGCACTTGTTTCATTTGAACTTCTAGTTGTTACATTTTCAAAATCAAAATTTCCAACATATTTATACGAACCCGTTAATGTTAAAGATGATTCTAAATCTCCATTTTTATTTCTAGTAGCCTTTCTAAGATAAAAAGTATCTTCACCAAAATACACTAAATTATCATTATCTTGCGCTTCTTCTTCATTTACAGTTTTATAATCATAATCATCATCTAAGACAACAAAAGCATATTTATATTCTTTTCCATCTTGTTCAACAATAGTTATAAATTCTTTCTCAATAAGTTGATTACCAGCACATGAAAATTTCCCATTATTAACACTACAAGTAGTTCCTTTATTATTTAAATCCATAATAAACTCATATAGCATATATTCAGAAGTTCCAAAAGTTTTGGTCAAAGATTCTCCTGATGTAGTAACTCGTGAAATAGAAATAGGAGCTAATAACATAATAGATGAAACAACAAAGGCAAAAATCGCATATCCTACACTCTTAATCGAACTTCTAACAGCTTGAGCATTGCTATATAATGTAGTAGCAATAAAAAATAGTTTTTTCTTCATAATTATTTCACCTCAAAAATCACTGTAGAATATGGAGATAGTTTTAAAACATCATTCTCTACTGAATATGTATTATCTTTTGAGTATGTATAGTTTCCGAACTCATCAACCATAAAATCAACATTATATTCTCCTAAACTATATGTTGTAAATAAATTATCACCTAAATTAAATCCAGTTAAATTTAAATCAGCTGTTTTATTTTTAACATTATGCGCTACTAAAAGCTTTTGTCCATTTCCTTCAATAAAATATGCCATAACATTGCTATTATCATCTTTTCCATAAATAGTCATTTTTCCTCCAGCGTAAGCTTTAGAATTATTTCTAATCGCTAAAATATCTTTATATAGATTATATAATGATAATTTATCTTCTTTTGCATCTTTTAACGAGGTTCTATTTTCTAATACGGAAGATCTATATTTACCCTTTCCATATGTATCGGGATTTACTTCATTTCCCTCCCCCCATAAAAATGGTAATCTTCGCTCAATGTCATCATTATTATAACGAGTACCCGTCATCCCAAGTTCATCGCCACTATAAATAAATGGCATTCCTGGTAAAGTAAGTAACATTTGTGTTACTAATCTTAATTTCAATTTATTATCAAAAAAGCCATAAGTAGAAGCTATCCTATCATGATCATGATTTCCAATAATAGGAGTATAGGTAAAATCTTTAT
Organism: uncultured Eubacteriales bacterium; assembly: GCA_964646425.1. GTDB lineage: Bacteria > Bacillota_I > Bacilli_A > RFN20 > JAISJY01 > CAZYEI01. Next base: position 7,666 of record CAZYEI010000027.1, read on the forward strand.
TTCCTTCTATTTGAGCGTTTATTTCAGTAGTAAGCTTAGTCACTAAACTCATTGAACTTTTTGAACCACTTGCAGTATCTATTAGTAGTTTTCTACTATAGAAACTAAATTGACTATCAATATATGGTGAAGCTGTTAAATATGACACATAACTATTTTCCTCTAGCCATTCTCCCACAAAGAAAATATTAGGATTCTTTTTTTTCATTGCCGTACTCAATTCAGAAAAGTAATTGGCAGTTAATTCTTTCGTATTTACTGTATTAGCATATTCGGCAGGGTCAAAGAAATGTTTAATAGCATCAAGTCTAAAGCCATCAACGCCAAAATCTATCCAATAGTTAAAAATTTTTTCAATCTCTTTTTTTACTTCAGGATTTGATAAATTCAAATCCGGCATTGATGAAGTAAAACTTGAATAATATTGCAAGCCGGAACGAGAATGCCAACCAGCGCTCGAATTTGTAGATGTTCCATATGTAGTATTGTTATCTTTAAAAATATAATAATCACGATATTTAGAGTTTTCATCTCTACATGCTTCAATAAACCATGGATGACTATTTGAAGTATGATTAACCACCATATCTAATAATATTTTTATATCTTTTTTATGAGCTTCTTCAATTAATTCTTTTAAATCATCATCTGTTCCTAGTTTATTGCTAATAGAATAATAATCTTGAACATCATAGCCATGATAAGAGCCAGCCTTATTAATCGGAGAAAGCCATAATACATTTACTCCCAAATCAACAAAATAATCTAATTTTTGAGTAATCCCCTTAATATCCCCTCTACCATCTCCATCAGAATCATTGAAAGAATAAACCAGTAATTGATACCCAACATTATTTTCATTATGATATATTCCATTTTGTTTTTCAGTATTGTTATTTCGACCATTACATCCGACAGTAACTAATAATATTGAAAGTAATGAAATAGTGATAAACTTTTTATATTTCATTTTATATCCCCCATATTTTATAATTTACAATTGAAATTATAATTGTAGATGCACCAATAGTCAAATTAAAATACTTATAAAAATAAACAATTTTATTTAAAATGATAGCGTTTTCAACTAATGCATGCTAAAATGTTTATGAAAAAGGAGAAATAGTAAAATGAAAAAAATTTTTAAAATATTAGCTGTCTCACTAACTTCCGTAACAGCACTAGTTGGTTGTGACTCAACAAATAATACGACATCATCTACTGTTACACCAAATTCTAGTACTGGACCGACATTAAGTGCAAATTCAAGCAATTTGACAATTGTTGATGGCCCACAAAAATTACGACTTCATTATTATCGTATTGATGAAGATTATGAAGGTTGGTCAACATGGCTATGGCCAAGTGGTTGTAATGGTGGCAGATATTATTTCACGGAAACCACAACAATTAATGACAAAGTTTGGACCTATATTGATATTGATTTAACCAAAGATCAATATGATGTAATTACCGACTGGAGCAGTGAAGTATATGGCGTTGTTGAATGGTCGCAAAGAACAGCTGACGAAGTTGGTTTTCTAATTAGGGATGCCGAAGGTAATAAAGAAAAAAACGGAACTACCGAAATGGGTGATCGTTTTATTGATTTAACAAGATATGATGACAAAGGAGTTATTAATGCTTATGCAGCTCAAGGAACATTAGAATTATTCTATGATGTGGAAAGTGTTTCAGTTGAAAAAATAAGCACAGTTTACTTTGAATCATTAAATAAAATTACTTTAAAAAATTCAGTTGAAATGGATAAAACAAGTAAAATTTCAGTAACTTGCGGAAATAACAATAAAGAAATTAACAAAGATAAGAGTTACATTGGAAAATATTCTGCAGTTTTAATTTTAAATGAGGAATTAACTACCGAAGATATTATCAACACTTGTAAAATTAATATTGAAAACTTTGGTAGCAAAGAAATTGAACTAAATAATATATTTACTGATGAAACATTTAATGAAAAATATACTACTGATGAAACACTAGGTGTTATTTTTGACAATGAAAGTAATGTTACATTTAAACTATGGACACCATTTGCTTCAAAAGTTTCCCTAAATTTATTTGATGATGGAAAAGATGGAAATGCTTTCAAAACTGTTGATTTATCTTTAGGAGAAAAAGGTGTTTGGTCTACTACCCTTTCTCGCATCGAAGTTTATGGAAAATATTACACTTATGATGTAACAATCGCAAATAAAACAAATAAGGATGCTGTCGATCCATATGCTGTTTCGCTTGGTGAAAACGGAAATCGTGGAATGATTTTAGATTTAGAGAATGATGAAAATTTAAAACCACTAGGCTGGGAAGATGTAACAACTCCTACTACAACATCTGCAATCGATGCAATTATTTATGAAATGCATGTACGTGATTTAACAATGCATGATACATGGAATGGAAATGAAGCAAATCGTGGGAAATTCTTAGGATTAATCGAAGAAGGTACAACTTATAATGGCAAAGCAACTGGATTTGATTATATTAAAGAATTAGGTGTTACTCATATTCAATTACAACCTATTTACGATTTTAATTCAGTTAATGAAAGTTTAGTTAATGACACAACATATAAAAACAAAGAATATGATGGTATATTTAACTGGGGCTATGACCCTAAAAACTATGCTGCACCCGAAGGTTCATATTCAAGTAATCCTAATGATGGTACAACAAGAGTAAAAGAATTAAGAGAAGTTTCAAAAGCTTACAATAATGCTGGTATTGGTATTATTATGGATGTTGTATTCAATCATATGCCAGATAGAACTAATTTAGATAAAATCGCTCCAGGATATTATTATCGTGGTTTAAACAACTCTGGTGCGGGTAATGATATGGCAAGCGAAAGAGTAATGTATCGAAAATATATGGCAGATATTTCCGCTATGTGGACTAAAGAATATAAATTATCTGGATTCCGTTTTGATTTAATGGGACTTCACGATAATACAACAATGAATTATGTTGCAGAAAAGGTAAGAGAAGTAAAAAATGATGCTATAATCTATGGAGAAGCTTGGGATATGTATGACGGCGACTTTATCGGAGATATGGCAACGCAAAATAACTTATATAAATTAAATGAAATTGGTGGCTTTAATGATTCATTAAGAGATGGTATTAGAGGTAGCGTATTTACTGCTGAAGAAAACGGTTGGGTAAGTGGTAATGTTTCAAAAGTTTCTGATGTTATTTATGGTATTGCCGGCACTCACAATGTCGGAAACAACTACATTTCATTTGACTATAATAAGAACTATGCCGGAGCTTCAATCAGTTATGCTGAATGTCATGATAATTTAACATTATTTGATAAACTTCAAATTTCAAATCCAACTATAAACGATATTGAAATATTTAAGAAACTACAAGAATTATCATATGGCATTATTTTCACTTCACAAGGAACACCATTCTTACAATTAGGAACAGAAATGATGCGAAGCAAAGAAGTACCAGAAGGAATGACAAAAAATGAAAAAGTTGTTTGTTCATCTGAAACTGGAAAATGCTTTAATCAAGACTCTTATAATGCTTCGGATAAAATAAATGCTATTAATTGGGATTTAGTTGAAAATAATGAAGATGTAGTTTCAGCATTTAAAGCAATGATTCAAATGCGAAAAGAAAACAAAATTTTTAGATCTCAAGACCTTGCAACTTTAGGAGCAAGAATGGCTATTACAAAATCAGGAGATATGTTAACAATTACTTCTAAAATTACTGCTACTACAGAAGAAATTGCTAGTGGTTCATGGTCAGAAGTCGTTGTAGTATATAATGCTAACACAACAGAAACAAATATTAATTTAGGTGATACCTACAATATCGGTTACTTAAATGGTACTTATAAACCAGAATTAGCAAGCACTGCTTCTTTTGCAATACCTGCTCAATCAATGGTTGTATTCTATAAATAATATTAAGATAAAATCAAATAAGCACACGCCCCAAAATGGCGTGTGCTTTATATTTTACTATTAAAAAAGTGATTTATTTAAAAATCACTTTTACACATTAAATTTAAAGAAAACTACATCTCCATCTTTCATTAAATAATCTTTACCTTCAAGACGATACTTACCAGCTTCTTTAATTGCAGCCTCACTTCTTAATTTTTCAATCCATTCATATGAATAAACTTCTGCTTTAATAAATCCACGCTCGAAATCAGTATGAATTAAACCTGCACATTGAGGAGCACTCATTCCATCTCTAAATGGCCACGCTCTACATTCATCTTTACCTGAAGTAAAGAAAGTCTTTAAACCTAGAATATCATATGCAGCCTTAACAAGCTTATCAAGTCCAGACTCTTCAATACCAAATTCTTGTAAAAATGCTGTCTTTTCTTCTTTATCTAAAATAGCAACTTCTTCTTCAATACGAGCAGAAATCGGTACAATTTGAGCATTTTCCTTTTTAGCTAATTCTTGTAATTTAACATAGTTAGGATTACTTGTTGGATTAGATATTTCTTCTTCAGCTAAATTTGCAACATAAATTACAGGCTTCATAGTTAATAAATGGAAATTTTTAAGATACAATAATTGATCCTTGTCAAATGATAAACTACGAGCTGGTAAACCTTTTTCTAATACTTCTTTAATTGGTTTTAAAATATTATACTCGTATACGGCATCTTTTTCTTTCGTTGTTTGAGCTTTCTTTTCAACTTTTTGAATACGCTTTTCTACACTATCCAAATCAGCAAAAATCAATTCTAAATTAATTGTTTCAGCATCTCTTAGTGCATCTACACTACCATCAACATGCAAGATATCAGCATCTTCAAAACAACGAACAACATGACATATAGCATCAGTTTCACGAATATTAGCCAAGAATTGATTGCCTAAGCCTTCACCTTTACTTGCACCCTTTACAAGTCCTGCAATATCAGTAAATTCAATAGTTGCAGCAACTCTTTTAAGTGGCTCAAATATTTTACATAATTCATCCAATCTATAATCACTAACTTCAACAGTTCCTGTATTAGGTGAAATCGTAGCAAACGGATAATTTGCAGCTTCTACCGTTGAATTTGTTATTGCATTAAATAAAGTAGATTTACCAACATTTGGCATTCCTACTATTCCTATCGTAAGCGACATCTTTTTTACCTCCTATTAAGCAAAGAAAAAGCCACCACGCTAAAAGGGATGGCTTTTAACTCCAATTTATGAGTTATTACTTTTTCACAATATTAACAGCTCTTGGACCACGTTCTGTTTCTTCTACATCAAATTCAACAACTTCGCCAGCTTCAGCAGTTTTGAATCCTTCAACTTTAAGAGCAGAATAATGGAAGAAAACATCAGCACCATTATCAGTAGTGATAAAGCCGAATCCTTTTTCTTTATTAAACATCTTAACTTTGCCTGTCATTTAACTATTCCTGACCTTTCATAATATTATATAATCTAGTTTCCTAACTTATACAATAGTATTGTATCACAATTTTTTTAATAATTACACAATTTTTTTAATATTTTTCTATTCTTTAAGTATTTTTAATGGATTATCAAGTTTTATAAAACCAAAAGGTATACAACCAAAGATAAGTCCTATCCCTAAAGTAAATACCATTAATTTAATTATCAAATCAAGTGGCAATGTAGCAAAAGGATAATACGATACTCCAATCATCAATGAAAAAACCGTATTTATCTCAATAACTATAAAAACCGAAGAAAATAAAGTAATAATGTATGCAATAAAACACATAAGTAAATTTTGATAAATATGGATTTTTAAAATATCCTTACGCATATAACCTTGCATTATTAATATTGCATCATATTTTTTTTGCTCGATGGTATTAATAAAGATTACAATTCCAACTAATAATAACGAAACAAAAATACTAAAAAAAGATAAAATCATAATTCCAAATTTAAAATAATTAAGAATATTTTCTATTTCTCTATTTGCCTCCCACAATGGAGATATAAAACTATACTCATCAAACTCACTATTAAAAAAAGATACATAATAAGGTATAACTTTACTATTATCCATTAAAAGCGATATTTGATAACAAGTTAAATCTTTAACATTCAATTTTAATTCATCAATAAAAAATTCATAACTCCAACTACCTTTTTGATAAATAAGATTAGCTTGATTACCCTCAATATATCCCACTACCTTAAGTTTAATTTTATTTCCTAATTTATGAATTACTATTATCTCATCACTAATTCTTATTCCTAAATTTTCAAGTAAAGTACTAGAAACGATAACTTCAGTATTATTTTTAGGAATATTACCATATAAAATATATTGTTCCTTTAATTTTTCATTTGTTAAATTAATTGGATAAAAAGAAATATCGCTCCCTTTAATATTATTAAATTTTAAAGAATTTAATTTTTGCTCCAGTGTAACGCCATTATTAGAAATATAAAGATAATCAATCACATTATCATAAACAAGAAATTTTTTTAAAGCTGATACATTTACTCTTGAACTACTCCCATAATAACAAAGTGCAATTGTTTTATCACGATACTCAACGTCAAAATCAAAGACTATTTTTTGATAACGTATGTCATTCAAAAGATTAGTTATTTTATTTTCTTTAAAATTAAATAAATAAGGATAACGAATTATATGATTAGATTCTAGTTTACTATCAATAATTAATCCCACACTTGCAAAGATATCTTCTAACCATAATTTTGAATTATGAATAATTAAAATATCATTGTTAAAGTCCCATTTAATAGACAATAAAGTCAAATTAATAATATACTTTTGATTATCCTTAAGTATTAAAAAAGAAAATTCAAGATTGTTTTTTGCAACATACTCACTAACTTGATTTTCATTAAGAAATATTTGGCCAAATAAATTAGAAAAAATCGAAAAATATTTTCTGGGAAAATTCAAAACAAAAGTTTGAGAATCATCAATCAAAAAATTTTCATTTACCTCATAATGAAATAAACTATTTATATCTAACCATTCAATATTTATATCTTTATATCTCGCTTCAAATTTTATTTCACTATTATAAGAATAAAACACATTCCAATCAAGATTATAATCCAGTGCAATATTTTGAATATCAAATAATGAAATCGTCGCAATACTAGTGTTGTTTTGGGGATAACCATATATTACATTAGAATTAATCGAATTTTCAAATTGCTTATTAAAAAAAGTAGTAAAACCATCTGTAAGAATAATTGATAATAACATTCCAATTATCCCCAAACTACAACACATCCCAGTCATTAATATTCTTTTTCTTTTATATTTTAAAAACGCAAATGCTAACTTAAAAATACCTTTCCACTTACTCTTTATTCTTTTATCATTTAACTTAGAATTATCTTTTTTATTAATTATTGTTTCTTTAATAAGTTTACCTTCTTCTAATGTTAAAATAGTATCAGCATATTTTTCACACAAAGCTTTATCATGACTAACCATAATCACTAATTTATAATTTGCTTCTTGTTTTAAAATATCCATTACTTTTACAGCATTATTATAATCCAAAGCTCCTGTAGGTTCATCAGCTAAAATTATTTTAGGATTATGCGAAAGAGCTCTTGCTAAGCTTACTCTTTGACGCTGACCACCACTTAATTTAGTAACATTTCTATCTAATAATCTAGTTATACCTAATTTATAAACTAACTTTTCATCTATATTTTTCTTTCTCATAGAAATATTACCTTTAACATCTAAATATGGAATAAGATACGCATTTTGATAAATCATTCCTAAATTATTTCTACGGAATTTAGCAATTCTTTTACTTCCAAATGTCAAAAAGTCTTTACCAAGATATTTTACTTCTCCTAGAACTTCATTTTCTAATCCTGCTAAAATATGCAAAAGCGTTGATTTACCACTCCCTGAAGGACCAACTATTGCATAAAAACCTTTATTATTAAAATGATAACTAAAATTATCTAAAGCTACAATCGCCTCTTTGCCATTACTGTATTTCTTAGTTACTTTAATTAAATCAAACATTACTCACTTTTCAGCACACTACCAATTTCCATTCTTCTTAAATTATTTATAGGTAATATGCTAGCAAAAATACACAACAAAATAAAGAAAACAGCTTGTAATGCTAATGGCGTATAAGGCACAACAATATCAAAAGGAAAATCAAATAAAGATATAATCAAAACGACTAAAATTAAAGCAAATAAACCAAGAAAAACCATCATTAAAGCAATAATTAAGGCTTGCATAATTAATAACATATACATATCCCCTCTTCTTATCCCCAATTGTTCAAAAACAGCATAGTCTCTCTTTTTTTCTAAAACAAAAGAAGACAAAACATAACCAATAAATATCATAAAAATAACTAAACCTAGAATGATAAAAAAGTATACTAATAGTGAAATAATATTTATTAGTTCACTAAACATTTCTTTTTCTTCATAAGCAGTATTACTTGCAAACGAAAAATGATATGAATGTGCCGGTATCTTTTCTTTATCACGATAATAAGGATTATTTTTAAAATTTGTTATTACCTCTTCCACCTTCTCAATTTCATTAATAACTACTTGATAATCAAAAGTATAAAAAGCATCAAAATATGTAATCTTATCAAAAATCAAAGAATCCTTTAACATATCACAATAAAATTTATAATCTACATATATTATATTACTGGTAACAAATAACGAATCCTTAACTATTCCCACTATCTCAACTTTAAAATCTCTTTGAAATTCAGCCTTATACTCAAACAATTCCTTTACTTCTATTTGCTTACCCAATAATTCTTGTATGTTATCATTATCAGTAGTTAGTAAAGACTTTGCAAATGAAGTACTTATAATTATTTCGTCTCCCCTTTCCACATTTCTTCCAAAAGAAAAAGAATTATCACTTAATCCCCCACCTAAACATTTAACATTATAATTAACTATTTCCTTATTCTCAAAATTAATCTTTGAAAAAACATATTCCTTTAAAATACCATCAATATTTTCTCTAATTACACAATTATCATATTTATTAATCAATTTTGCTAAAACAGCGCTATTTATTACTCCTTCTTTTATTTCTTCATTTTCCTCATAATATGTAATTAAATCAAAAACATTATATAAAGGACTAAACATATATTGATTATCAATATATGTATTAGCACTAGCCAAAGAAGAAAGCAAAACAGCAATAAATAAAAAAATAAAACAACCAGAACCAATTAAAAATATAAATCGCACTTTTAAAGTCATTATCGCTGAAAAAATATATTTCAAACCCAACTTTAAAGACAAAGGACAATATACTTTCCTTCTAGCATTATTTATTTTTTTATTAGAACTAACTTCCAATTCTTCAATTTTAGTAATATTCCCATGATCCATATAAATAATCTTATTTACATACTTTCTCGCAAATTTTTCATTATGAGTAACCATAATGACTAAAGAATTTTTACTATACTCTTTTAATAAGCTAAGCAATAACTCACTATTGTTATAATCAAGTGCACCAGTAGGTTCATCGGCAAGAATTAATGAGGGACTATTTGCCAATGCTCTTATCACTCCAACTCTTTGTCTTTGACCACCACTAAGTAATCCCGTATTTTGATATTTATATTCAGTCAAATTTAACTTTGACAACATCTCATCAATATATCTATTTCCATTACTACAATTAAGTTTTAATTTAATATTATCATTTACATTTAAACAATCAATTAATTCATAATATTGATAAATAAAACCTATTTCATTTTGAAGAATATAATACCAATCATCTTTATCATAATCTAATAAATTACGACCATTAAAAAGAATTTCTCCACTAGTAGGATAAAATAATTTAGTAATTAAATTTAATAATGTCGATTTACCACAACCAGAAGGACCAACGATAGCAACAAACTCCCCACTAAACAATTCTAAATTAATGTTTTGTAAAGCCTTAACTTTTATTTCACCATCACTATATTCTTTATTAACATATTTAAACTCTAAGATTTTCATAAATTATACCTCATTATATAATTCGATAAAAATAATAAAAACCCAAAAAAAATCACCCTATTACATAAGGTGACTTAAAAAACTCTAATCTTACTTATTAAATAAACCAATCAAAAAATAAGATATAATAGCAAAAACAACAATAACAACAAACCAATGTAAAACAAAAGCTAATCTTTGCTTAACATCATTAATTACATCAACTTGCTTATCCACATAATTACCAGCCAAATAATCCTTAACACTCTTAGAAACAATAATCATTCTCAACAACGACCCTTGATCATGAACAACTCGATAAACAAATTGATTTTTCACATCAAACTCAATCTTAATCCTAACTTTAACATAAACAACAATTTCCTCTTTTGAATCAATATCTAAGAAAGTTAAAGTATACTCTCCACCATTCCTTTTAGCATTCCCCGAATAAAAAACTTTAGTTAAAACACCATAGAACTCACTTTTCATTTTGTTCTCCTATACTAAAGGAAAAAAATGATCACTACTGCTTGTATTAGAAGAAGCAGTGTCAGTTGATGTTGAAGAATTAGGTAAAAATGATGTAGATTGATTATCTTTACTACTTGAATCTTGAGAAGAAGTTGTTGTAACAACATTACTTGAAGTAGTCATAGATACAGTCGAAATTAGTGAACTACTAGAGTCAGATAATTCTTTACTAGAACTATTATTAGGGTTAGTACAACCGGCTAAAACAATTATCCCTAATATTAATAAAAGTTTTTTCATAACTTTTTACCCCCATAACTTATAAAAGGTCCACACAAAAGTGTAGACCTTTTTGCTTGCATATAATTATAATTGAATACTAATTAATTGTCTAGTTCAATTATTTGATAAAATCATCCCAAGTAACAGTTGTATCAGTTTCATTTTGGAATGGTTTATTAAATGTTGAAGCAGTAATTGTTTCATCCATAATATATTCAGAAATATTTAATTCTGGTCTTGTATATTCTTTTTTCATTTATATTTACCTCCTATATTATGCATTTTTGAAAGCAGTCAAGATAGCGATATCTTCTGCATTTAAGTTTAAGTTTGTTGCATTATCTAAATAATATTGAACAATTGTATTAACTGAATATGTTTTTGATTGTAATTCTACAGTTGTTCCATCATTTAATACTACATATGCTGTAGCAGTAATTTCTGTTGCATATTGTTCAGAAGGAATATTACTTAATACAACTGCAAATGATTTATCAGCATCAGTTTCACCAACTAATGTAGCATCATAATTTTTAGTTGTTGTTCCCATTGTTAATTTAACGCCTGCAGAAGCAACTTCAGTAGCTAAATCTGCTGGAATAATTCCAACAAATCTCATTTTAGCATTTGCAAAGTTTGAATAAACATC
>CAZYEI010000028.1:0-18130 GCA_964646425.1 uncultured Eubacteriales bacterium
ATAATACCTGATTGAATTGGAGCGAAATCATTTAATGCATATGCCATAGGAGCTAAGCAGTTTGTTGTACAAGAAGCAGCTGAGATAATTTGATCATCAACTGTTAATGTATTATCATTTACTCCATAAACAATTGTCTTTAAATCACTTCCAGCAGGAGCTGAAATAATAACTTTCTTAGCACCAGCTTCAATATGTGCCATTGATTTATCTTTAGAACAATAGAATCCTGTACATTCTAATACAACATCTACATCTAATTCTTTCCATGGACAGTTCTTTGCATCTTTTTCTGCATAAATTCTAATTTTCTTGCCATCTACTGCGATCCAGCCTTCTGCTGCACCATCTTCTGAACAAGTTACTTTATCAGCTAAAGCAAATCTACCTTGAGCTGAATCATACTTTAATAAATGAGCTAACATTTTTGGACTTGTTAAATCGTTGATAGCTACTACTTCGTAACCTTCAGCACAAAACATTTGTCTAAATGCTAAACGACCAATACGTCCAAATCCATTAATTGCAATTTTTACTGACATTTTTATGTCCTCCTTCTTTTACGATTATAATTATAAAATGTTCTACAAAATTGTCAAGAAAATTAACATATTTTCGATATTTTTTTATCGATTTTTATTATTTTGATAAAAAATAAAATTCAAATTATTTATTTTGTATAATATTTATATTATAATTTTAATAGAAACATGCAATTAAAGGAGACTAATCTATGAATAAAGCAAGTATATTTCATAAGATGGATAAGGAATTTTGCTATGCCCTTACCAAAGATACTTTTCTATTCAAATTAAGAAGTGCTAAAAATGATTTAAAAAAAGTTAGACTAGGATATTGTGATAAATATTTAAATGAACGAAAGATTCCAATTGAAGGAGATATAAATTATATCGATTTAAAGAAAGTTGCTAGCGACGAATTATTTGATTATTATGAAGGAATAATTTCTATTCACGTAATTGTTATTCGCTATTTTTTTGAACTAACAGATACTAATAATAATACGCTTTATTATTATGGTTATAAATTTTACAAAGAAGAACCAAAGTTCCATTTTGGAATGTTTGATGCTAGTCAGCCTGTCCGTGAAGAAGAAATATTCGATATTCCAAATTGGGTAAATGGTGCTATTGTTTATCAAATATTTCCCGAAAGATTTGCAAGAAAAAACTTAAACACAAGCGGTAATTGGTACATTTCTCCAATGACTAGAGATGAAGTTCTTGGTGGAAATATTAGAGGTATTATCGATAGTCTAGATTATTTAGAAAATTTAGGTATCGAAGTTATTTATTTAACACCAATTTTTAAATCAAGTAGCACTCATAAATATAATACCGATGATTATATGGAAATCGATGAAAATTTCGGCAATGAAGCGGATTTAAAAGAATTAATCAGCAAAGCCCATAATAAAAATATTAAAATCATTTTAGATGGAGTATTTAATCATAGTGGCTATCAATTTCCACCATTTGTAGACTTAATGGAAAAGCAAGAAAAATCAAAATATAAAGATTGGTATTATCCTTTTTCATTTCCAATAAAATGGGAATGGGGAAAAAAGCCAAACTACTGGACTTTTGGTTATGCCGGTCCAATGCCTAAACTTAATACTTCCAATATCGAAGTAAGAGAATATATTTTTAAAGCTGTTAGAAAATGGATGTCCTTTGGTATTGATGGATGGCGTTTAGATGTTGCTGATGAAGTAAGTCATGATTTTTGGAAAGCCTTTCGGAAAGTTGTAAAAAAAGCGAATCCTAATGCCTTAATAATCGGTGAAGTTTGGTATGAATCTTCGCCTTGGCTACTTGGAGATGAATACGATACTGTAATGAATTATTTATTCTTTGACAATATTAAAAAGTTATTAATTACAAATGAATATAAAATATCTGATTTTGATAATGAAAATAATTTTTTAAGAGGAAGAATGCATACCAAAGTACAACCCCTTCTTTGGAATTTAATTGACTCACATGATACTCCACGCTTCCTAACACAAGCCAAAAACAATATTGAAATCTTAAAGCTTGCTTTAGCGTTGCAAATGACACTTCCAGGAATGCCAATGATTTATTATGGCGATGAGATTGGAATGACCGGTGAGATGGATCCAGATTGCCGTCGTGGAATGATTTGGGACGAAAAGAAACAGAACAAAGATATTCTTGCTTACTATCAAAAATGGATTAAAATTCATAAAAAGTATTCCTCATTAAAAAATGGGCAATTTAAAACAATTTTAGTAGATGATATAAATAAAATATATATATTTTCACGTTTCAATGATATCGAGGAATTATATATTGCATTTAATTTTTCAACCAATAATATTGAAATCGACTTATTAAAAAATAAAACTCCGATTAGTGAATGTGATTATAGTAATTTTTTAAAAACTAAAGATTGTTGTATTTTCAAAAACAAATAAAAAAATTATCACTAAATTAAAAAGTTCTAATTTTCAGTTAGAACTTTTTTAAATATTTAATCGCTTGTAATGCAGCAATTGAACCATCAGATAAGGCTGTAACAATTTGACGAACATCCTTTTTTCGACAATCCCCAGCAACATAAATACCTTCTTCATTGGTATTACATATATCATTGCTTAAAATAAATCCATTTTCATCTAAATCACAAATATTTTTAAATGCTTGATTATTCGCTTCTTGACCAATCGCAACAAATACGCTATTTGTAGTGAAAACCTCCTCTTCATTGGTAATTAAATCTTTTAAAACAATGGAAGTAAGTTTTTCTTCTCCAATTAACTTTATAACTATTTTATTAAAAATACTCTTAATATTAGCAGTTTTGCTGATTTGCTCTATTAACGATTCTTCTCCAGTTAAAAAGCCTAAATTTTGAATCACAGTTACACTTTTGCAATAAGTAGAAAGTAATAAGGCTTCCTGCATTGCGCTATTTCCACCACCAATTATTGTTACATCTTGACCTTCATAAAAAGGGCCATCACAAACAGCACAATAAGAGATCCCATGACCAACTAATTTTTCTTCATTTTCCAATTTTAAATTACGATGTTTTGAACCTGTAGCAATAATTATTGTTTTCGAAACATATTCCTTATTATTTCCTTGTAGCACAAACAATGAATTGTCTTTATGAATACCAATAATTTCATCAAATTCAAATAAAACTCCTAGGTTCATTGCTTGATCCATAAATTTATCAGCTAATTCAAGTCCACTTAATGAATTATATCCTGGATAATTTTCAATTTTTGGAGAATGCGTAATTAATCCCCCAAAATTTTCTTTTTCAACTACTAAAACATTCAAATTTGCTCTTTTTGCATAGATTGCAGCAGTAATTCCCGCTGGTCCTGAACCAATAATTACTAAATCGTATACCATAAAAATTATTTTACTTTAATTGTATCAATATATTTGCGAATATTTGATACATTTTCAATTAATTCAATTTTTCCATTTTGTGTAACAACTAAAGTTGGTGCACTTGTAACACCTAATTTTTTTGTCAAATCAACATTATCATTTGCCAATATTTCTTGGTATTCAATTCCTGTAGCTAATAAAAATGTTTTTGCCATTCGACAGTTAGGACAAGTGGCAGTAGTAAACAAATACACGCCATCATTAATCAACGGAATTATTGGAGTTTCTTCAGTATTTTCTTCAGTTTCTTTGTTATATCTATTTTTAAATTTATTTAAGGATAAAGGAATATTGTATTCTTTACGATCTTTATATTCTTGAGATTTCCCATCATTCCAATTTTGAACCGGACGATAGTATCCTGTAATTCTACTATATACCTCTGTCTTACTTCCACAAATTGGACAACTTTTTTGTTCCCCTGATAAATATCCGTGCTCTTTGCACACAGAATATGTTGGAGATAATGTATAATATGGCAATCTATAATTTTCTGCAATCTTACGAACTAAATTCGCAGCTGCTTTCCAATCCGGTAACTTTTCTCCTAAAAACGCATGGAAAACTGTACCTGAAGTATATAATGTTTGTAATTCATCTTGAATCTCTAATGCTTCAAAAATATCCTCAGTAAAGCCAACAGGTAAATGGGAACTATTTGTATAATATGGAGTTTCACCTTCTTTAGCAGCAGTAATAATATCAGGATATAATTTTTTATCATTTTTTGCTAAGCGATATGTTGTAGATTCAGCAGGAGTAGCTTCCAAGTTATATAAATCCCCATATTTTTCTTGATAATCCGATAAACGATTGCGCATATGATTTAGCACTTTCTTTGTAAACTCTTGCGTTTCCTTATTTGTCATATCTTTTCGTAACCATTTAGCATTCAAGCCAACTTCATTCATACCAATTAAACCAATCGTAGAAAAATGATTATTAAATGTTCCTAGATATCTCTTTGTATATGGATACAATCCATTTTCTAATAATTGAGTAATAACTTCACGTTTTACCTTTAATGATCTTGCAGAAATATCCATTATTTTATTTAATCTTGCAAAGAAATCTGCTTCATCTTGAGCCAAATAAGCAATTCTAGGCATATTAATTGTTACAACGCCAACTGAACCTGTAGATTCTCCACTTCCAAAAAAGCCACCAGATTTTTTTCTTAATTCACGAAGATCTAATCTCAAACGACAACACATACTACGTACATCACTCGGTTCCATATCACTATTAATATAGTTAGAAAAATATGGAGTACCATATTTGGCAGTCATTTCAAATAATAATTTATTATTTTCTGTATCAGACCAATCAAAATTTCTTGTAATCGAATATGTTGGAATTGGATATTGGAAACCTCTTCCGTTTGCATCGCCTTCAATCATAGTTTCAATAAAAGCTTTGTTAACCATATCCATTTCTTTTTTACAATCTTTATATTTAAAGTTACATTCTTTACCACCAACAATAGCATTTAATTCTGCTAAATCATTTGGAACAACCCAATCCAATGTAACATTTGTAAATGGAGCTTGTGTCCCCCAACGTGAAGGAGTATTTACACCATAAATAAATGATTGCACACATTGTTTTACTTGTTTATATGATAAATTATCAACCTTAACAAATGGAGCTAAATAAGTATCAAATGAAGAAAAAGCTTGAGCACCAGCCCACTCATTTTGCATAATACCCAAAAAATTAACCATTTGATTACACAAAGTAGATAAATGTTTAGCCGGAGAAGATGTAATTTTACCTGTAACTCCTCCTAATCCTTCTTGAATTAATTGTTTCAATGACCAACCAGCACAATAACCAGTAAGCATTGATAAGTCATGAATATGAATATCACCTTTTCTATGAGCATCGGCAATTTCATCATCATAAACTTCTGATAACCAATAATTTGCAGTAATTGCACCTGAATTTGAAAGAATCAAACCACCAACAGAATATGTTACGGTAGAATTTTCTTTTACTCGCCAATCATTAACTTGCAAATAATTATTTACTAATGACTTATAATCAAGCAAAGTATTTTTTGCTTTTCTAACATTTTCATGTTGACGACGATACAAAATATAAGCTTTTGCCACATCATCGTATCCTGCTTGGATTAAAACAGTTTCAACGCTATCTTGAATATCTTCTACATGAATTAATCCTTCTTTTATTTTACCTTGAAAATGAGCAGTGACCTTAAGAGCTAAAAAATCTATAATTGAAGAATTATATTCTTTTCCCTTAGCCTCAAAAGCAGCATTAATTGCAGCAACTATTTTTTCAATATTAAAGTCTTTTATTTTACCATCACGTTTTACTACTCTATACATAATTTTTTTACCTTTCTATATTTTAATCAATTCCTCTAAGCGAAACATTTTCAACATTTACTTTGACAACATTTATAAAATCTAATAATTCTTCTTTTGATAATGGATGCAAATTTTTTTCAATAACACTATCTTGATATTGAAAATTTTGGATAAAATATCTTTTAGCACCTTTTATATTGACACTAATTTGTTTTAAATCTTCCAAAGTATGAAGTTCTTTAACAACCGTAGTTCTAAACTCATAATCCACTTTATTTTTTAGCAAAATTTCAACACTTTCTTTTATGCTATCAACATTAATTTTTACTCCCGTAGTTAGAGAATATTTTTCATAAGAATTTTTGATATCCATTGCCACATAATCAACCAATTTTTTATCAATTAATTCTTCAAGCAATTTAGGATTTGAACCATTTGTATCTAATTTTACCAAATATCCCATATCTTTTATTTTCTTAATAAAATCTCCAATATGCGAATTCAATAAAGGTTCTCCACCAGTAATTGCAACACCTTCTAACTTTCCTTTTCTTTTTTCTAAAAAAGAAAAAAGAAATTCTTCGGTAATTAGATTTTTAAAATCATTGTCAATTAAAGATGAATTATAACAAAAAGGACACTTAAAATTACAGCCGCCAAGAAACACGGTACAACCTATATGACCAGGAAAATCTAAAAGCGTTAATTTTTGTAATCCTACAATGTTCATTTTACCTCACCCTTAAAAGACTTGTTTTTATATTAGCACATTTAAATAGAGAATTAAACCAAAACGCAACACTTTTTTATGAAAATTTTTTTCAGAATTTTTTATAGATATTTTTGAATAAAAGCAGACTTATTCACCTATACTAGAAATAGAAAAGAGGGTGAAATTTTAATTATGTTTGTAATCCCAAATGTTATTGAAAAAAGTTTTGATGGTGAACGCCATTATGATATATTTTCTTTATTATTAAACGAAAGAATAATTTTATTAACTGGAGAAATCGATGATAATATTGCAAGTGTAATAGTAGCTCAAATTTTGTATCTTGCCAGTATTGATGATAAAAAAGATATCCAATTATATATAAATTCCCCTGGTGGAAGTGTAACTGCAGGTATGGCTATTTATGACACTATGCAATATGTTAAAAACGATATTTCTACCATTTGTATCGGATTAGCAGCATCAATGGGAGCATTTTTACTTTCAAGTGGAACAAAAGGAAAACGATATGCACTTCCAAATAGTGAAATTATGATTCATCAGCCACTAGGTGGAGTACAAGGACAAGTTAGTGATATTGAAATATCAACTAAGAGACTTTTAAATGTTAAAAAAAGACTAAATAAAATATTGGCATATAATTGTAATAAATCTTATGAAGAAATTCAAAAAGATACAGAAAGAGATTATTATCTTGATGCTGAAAATGCTCAAAAATACGGAATTATAGATCAAGTAACAAATATTAAAGTTAAAATTTAAGAAAAGAAGCAACCATAAGAAATTAAAATCTTTAGGTTGCTTCTTTATATATTTATTTATTTTTTAATAAATCACGAATTTCTATAAGTAAATCCTCAGTAGTAACTGGTTTAGGCGTATTTTTAGCAGCAGCTTCTTCCTCTGCTTTTTTAGCATTCTCTTTAGCTACTCTTTCCTTCTCCGCTTTCAAAAATTCCCTTTCTCTCTTTCCTAATTTAATCCCCTTAGCTTGTTTAAATTCAATTCTTAACTTCATGTCTCTCATTTTCTTATTTGAGTCAGAAATTTTATTAATTGTTTTTACAATTGAAAATAAAACAAAAGCAATTAACAAGAAACTAATAATTGCATTGATAAACGCCCCCCAATCAATATAAATTGATTGGTTTAAATCAATTATTTGTTCTCCTGTTGCAACACCATTAGTATCTAATACATCGGTTTTTACAATTTTTAAATATGTATAAATTCCACTTAACGAATCTTTTCCCAATACAAGTGCTAACAACCAGTTAATAATTGGTCTCAAGATATAATTGCTTAAACCATTTACAATCGATGTAAATGCTCCTCCGACAATAACACCCACAGACATATCAATTACATTACCCCGTGTAATAAATTGTTTAAATTCTCCAAAAAATTTTCTCATTTTTATTTTCCCTTTCTATTTATTAGATATTATAAATCTTAACAAAATAAATCATATTTTTTTATTTTACTGTTATAGTAATCTCGGCAATATCACCATAACAAGAAGTTGCTCGAATAACTACCACACCTAAAACATTACATCCTACATAATACGCTCCTAAATTATTAGCAAATTGCAAATCTAGAGCAATACCAGAAACAATACTCCAGGTAACGTCAGTTTCTAAATTAAAATTGTCTGTTTCACCAACAATAATACTTAGCCAAACATAGTCCTCGGGAGAACTCCCCATAGTATAACTATCAGTTTCAATCAATTCATAATTCGAATCATAATAAGCTATTGCAAATTTTGAAAAACTATTTGTTTTACTTTTTACAACTCTAATTATAATCGAATCAAAAACATAACTATTATAATTACCACCATTTTTTACAACATTTAATTCTATTTCACCGATCCCTCTAAAAGCAATTGCAACCGTATTAGGTTCACCATTATACTTATTTGCAAAAATGATATTGCTATCAGTTTCATAATAAAACTTATATTTACTTGAATCATAATCAAATGTTATCGTTATATCTGATATTAAACCACTTTCATCTCGTGCTAATTCATCATAAGGAATTTCAATAACCTTTTGATTATTTTCTTCAATTATTTCTAAATTTTCAACAAAAGAATTATCTTCCACAAAACCTATTCCTTCATAAGGGCCACCTTCATCAAAAGTAATCATAGCAATTTCACTTGCTTCATATCTATTTTTACTATCAAAAGCTTGAACTGTAATCGTATTTCTAATTCCGTCATATAAATAATCAAATAAGTCAACTTTATTATCACTAACCACCAAGTCAATATCATTAATGTAAACTAAATATGATGAAGCCCCATTAACTATATCCCAACTTAAATAATAATCACTATCAATATTTAGATTTATAGGAGTATCCAATTTTTTTCCAATTGAAGAGCTACTATTAACATTTGTGTTTGATGTGCTTGATGATTGTTTGCTTATAATTGTATTTATAGTCGAACTATTCGATGATAAGGCAGTTGAAGAATTTGAATTACTGCTTGTATTCATTTGTTCACTTGAACTACTTATACCATTACTACAAGATGTTATAAGTAAAAATAATAAAGTTAAGAATTTTTTATTTTTCATTGCTAAAACCACCCTTTTAATTGATAATATTCTATCATACATTTTACAAAATTTAAACAAAGAGACTGACAAAATACTTATTTAATTTAATGTTTTGAATATTCTTTTTATCAAAAAATAAATCAGCTAAATTGTTAATATAATTATTTTTTTCAATTTTCTTTGAATTTTTTATTGTTTTTCTAATAATCTTGATATTTTTAGATAAAGATAATTTTGAAAATACCAAAAATAAAATTTGATATTTCTCATTTTGTTTGAGTTAAATCTAATATTATTTAATTTAGTTTTATAAAGATTATAATTATTTATAGGATGTGAAAGTATTTATGAGGCTAAAACAATTAAGAAAAAATGCGAAATTAACACTAGAAGATTTATCTAACATTGTTGGAGTATCATTTCAAACTATAAGTAACTGGGAAAAAGGATTTACTGAACCAGATATTCAAAGTATTAAAAAATTAGCATCTTACTTTTCTGTTACAATCGATTACTTATTAGAACAAGATAATGAAGAAGCATATTTTCAAGATATTGTTAAAAAATTAGAACATTTAGATAAAGAACAATTAATGAATATCACAAAATCTATTATTAAAAATATTTTAAATAATGTAACTTCTTTGCCTGATAATACTATTGAAAAAACAAAAAAGAAATAATATTTTAAGAATCTAATAAAAAATTAGATTCTTTTATTTTTAAGTTTTTTTCTTTTTTTTACTAATTATAGAATAGGGACATATATTTGGAGGTGAAAATATAATAATCATTTTGTCCTAAAGCTTCACTACTTAAAAAGAAAAGGAGAAAATATTAAAATGAACAAAAAAATTATAGCATTATTAAGCATTGTGTTATTACTATTTACTGGATATAAAATATATTATAATGCAAATATAAGTAATAAAAAAGATTCTTTTATCTCGATAGATAAAGAAGAATCAAATTTAAAAATAAAACATCTAAAAACTTCTACAAATCAACAAGGACAAGAAGTTATTTCTTTTAATTACGAAGTTTTACCAATAGAGGCTAATGATAAAAGTGTTACCACTAATTTATCTTGGAATGATTCCTCAATAACTGATAATATTAAAGATTTTTTAACATATTCTCATAATGAAGCAAATTTCTATATAGAAATAACTTGTGTAAAAAAAGCTAATCATCAAGCAAAATTTACCCTTGTATCTAATGCTAATAACAATGCTAGTGCTAACGTATTAATAGATTTCGAACAAGAATTTTTAGGTTTTGAAAATAATGAAATTAATTTAAGTAAAGTACTAACACTTTCTTCAGAAGAAAAAATATATAACGAAGAAGATATTAAAAATGAAATTTTATCTTTATCCAATGGCTTTCTAGGCACTATTTCTGTTAATGATAAAGTAATAAATAATTTTAATATGACATTAAATAATGTTAGCATATCACTAAATAGTCCTACAAATAAAGATTACATTAATAATGATACTAAATTAAATGAAACTTACTTAAATGCAAGAAAAAATTCATCATCAACTACTTTCGTTAGCAAAATTAGTGAAGATTATATTAAAAATTTAAGCAATTCACAAAAAGAAACAATTAGATTAAGTGATACTATTGAATTAAAAGCTGAATACACAATTACTTTTAATTATTATGGTGAATCATTTGAATTTAAATGTAATTTAGTTGACACTATTAGTACAGAAACTTTAGCAAATAGTACATATGTAAATGTTGATTCTATCGTAGTTGAAGGAAATATAATTTTTAAATAAAAATCTTAGAGGTTATCTGCTAATCAAAAGCAATAACCTCTATTAGCATTTAAAATGGAGGATCTATATAAAATGAAAAAAATAATTTGTAATATTTTTATTTCTTTTGCTTTAATATTTTTAATAATTCCTAATCAATCAAAAAATGATAACTTGACACACCAAAATGCAAATTATAAAACTAATCATAGTAATTCGGTAAGTAAAATTGCTATGTCAAGCGTTAAAAATAATAAGATAACTTGGAAAGAAGCTAAAAACGCTCAATTATCCTTAAATGGCTATACAATGGTATTTGAAATAGCATATATATCTTTTGTAACTTTAGATTCATCTTATTGTTCTATCTATTTTCATACATCAACCTCAGATTCGTTAGTTATTGACATTGAAGCTTCAAATTATCCAACTTATACATTTACAAATAGATATGAACAAAATACATTTGCAAGTATTAAATCAACTAATGGAGGAATCGTAAAATATGTATTACCTGAGGGAGTTACTTCAATCGAAGAAACATCATTCACTAAAACTTCACAGGCTTTTGATTATTATGACTCAGATGATGATCTCTTAAATGACTTCATTTATTTTTTAGCACCGGTCATTTATCCATCTGTAACTTTTTCTTACAAAGTATTACCTGAGGAAGCAAATAATAAAAAAGTTTTAATAAGTCTCTCTTGGAGCGACAATACTATAAAAGATGATATAAATGAATTTATTTCTTATATTCATGATAATATTAATTATAAAATAACCGTTAATTGTTTAAAAAAAGCCAATCACCAAGGAAAATTAACAATTACATCAATAGATAATAATAGTATTTCTAATTATGTAACAATTGATTTTGAACAAGAATTTTTAGGTTTTGAAAAAGATGTTCATTATCTTTATAACACATTATATCTTAAGGATAATGAAAAAATATTTAATGAGGAAGACATAAAAAAAGAAATCATTAATAATTCTCAGGGATTCATAGGAAATATTGCAACAAAATCAAAAGAAATAACCAATTTTACGATGAAGCTTAACAGTGCAAAAATAATTTTACAAAACTCAAATAGTTCATCAACATCATATACTAATAGTTTAGATAATGAAGTATATATTAATGCAAGAAACAATGAGTTGTCTACAGATTTTATAAATGAAATTGGAATAAAATATATAAGTTTAGCTACAAATTCTTTAAAGCAAAAAATCAAAGATTGTGAAACTGTAACATTTCAAGGAAGTTATGAAATTAGATTTGATTATTATGGTTCATCTTATGTTATGATTGCAGTTTTCTATGATTCCATTCCATCAGCCTTATTAGCAGACTACACCTATGTTTCTGTAAGTTCTATTGAAGTAAGCAACAATATAACTTTCTAAACTTAAAAAGAGATTAGTGCATATTGAATTTAATTTAACAAACTAAAAATATTAAATTCATTTTTACTAATTCTCTTTTTTATTAAAAATATTTTATTTCAACTAAAAAATATAATTTATTAAAATCATAAACATTAGCACATCAATTTAATAATTAATATTGAATTTTTATTTTAAAATACTATAATATTCAAGGTGATTTTTATGATATTTGTGATTATTTTAAGCATATTAAGTATTATTGGAATGTTTTTATGTATATTATTTATTCCTACAATTACAATTAAAAACAAAAAAATAGAGACATTCTATCTTCCAGTTTTATTATTAGCACTAATTTTATTAATTTTTCCTTTATTTGATAAACATGATTTTGTTAAAATATTAACTTCTAATTCAAACCTAAATCCCCTTAAAATACTTATTTTATTTATTTCTGTTTCATTCTTATCAATAGTCTTAGATACAAGTGGATTTTTTGGATATATTGCTACAATATTCATTAATAAATATAATAAAACCCAAATAAAACTATTTAATGTCTTATACATATTAATTTCAATACTAACTATTTTTACCTCTAACGATATTGTAATTTTAACATTTACACCATTTATTTTACATTTTGCTAAAAAAGGAAATATAAATCCCATACCCTATCTTGTTATGGAATTTGTAGCAGCTAATACTTACTCAATGTTACTTATTATTGGCAATCCCACCAACATATATTTAGCTAGTATTTTTGAATTATCATTTGTTGAATATTTTAACTTTATGTTATTACCCGTTATATTTATGGGAAGCACAAGTTTTCTAATATTGCATCTATTATTCCATAAACAATTGCAAAAGAAAATAACTAGCACCAATTTTGCCAATAATAAGATTAATAATAACTTTATTTTAATAATTTCATTAATTCATTTAATATTAGCAACATTATTATTAGCAATAGCAAATTATATTAACCTAGATATGTGGTTAATTGCATTTGCTTTTATGATTTCACTAACTATTATACTAAGTATATATTCACTAATTAAGAAAAATAAATCTTATCTAATAACTCCATTTAAAAGAATACCCTATAATTTAATTCCCTTTATTTTATCAATGTTCACTTTAATTAGTGCATTAGATTACTATAATTTTTTCGCAAAAATCGCAATTTTACTTCATAACAACCCCTTATTCTATTTAATTTCCGCAACCTTAAGTTGTAATATTGTCAACAATATACCAATGACTTTAGCATTTGGATCAATACTAGAAACCACAAATGACATTAAACTAATTTATTCCACTATTATTGGTTCTAATATTGGAGCAATTTTAACTCCAGTTGGTGCCTTAGCTGGCATTATGTGGATGAATCTTTTAAAAAATAATAATGTAAAATATACATTTAAAGATTTCACTAAAAATGGAGTAATTATCGTTTTAGCACTATTAATAAGTTCATCTTTAACACTACTTATATTTAAATAAAACAAAATATTTTTTGATAAAATTCGTATATTTATTGACACAAATCCAGCAATAACGATATAATATATCACAATTTAAGACTTAACTACATATAAAGAAGGTGTATTATTAATGCCAATTTTTTTATCCGGTTTTATTGATGAAATTTCCCATGCATTTATCGATACTTTAAGTATTTTCGTAACCATTTTAATAGTTTATTTTATACTATCATTTATTGAAGGAAAACTAGCAAATAAAATTGTTAAAAGTGAAAAATTTTCTCCTTTGATTGGTACATGTGTAGGACTAATTCCTCAATGTGGTTTTTCGATAATCGCTAGTGATATGTATCGAAAAAAATATATTTCGCTAGGAACTTTAATTGCTGTGTTTATTGCATGTTCTGATGAAGCACTACCGATTTTATTATCAAATCGCAAGACAATTTCAACAGTTATTCCATTAGTAGCAGTAAAATTTGTAATAGCAATATTATCCGGATATATAATTGATTTACTATTAAAAAGAAAACAAAAAATCACTAAAAATGAGACTATTGAGAACGAAGAGATTCACTATGGATGTTGCAAACATCAAATTGAACATAGCAAAGAAAAATTTGTTAAAGAACATCTTCTTCATCCACTTCTTCATTCGCTTAAAATTTGTGCCTATGTACTAATTATAAACTTAATATTTTCAACTATTATTTATTTTGTTGGAGAAAACTCTATTAAAGAATTTTTAAATAACAACATATATTTAACGCCATTTCTTTCTAGTATTATTGGATTGATTCCAAATTGTGCTTCTTCAATCATAATTACCGAATTATATGTATCATCCTCTTTATCATTTGCTGCTACTATATCCGGACTTATATGTAATGCAGGACTTGGACTTATATATTTATTAAAAGACAAAAAAAATCTAAAGAATACTTTATTTATCATAGGAATATTATTAGCAATTAGTTTATTATCTGGATATATAATTCTTTTTATCGAAATGAGTTTATAATAATAAAAAACATATATTTAAGGGATTATTTAACACCTTTCATATATGTTTTTCAATTTATCTATACAAAACAACTTATTTAATCTCATCAATATAATAAACATATTCGAGCGTTGCTAATGCATCGATAATTTCTTTATGCTTACGCGCTTCATCTTTTTCATCAGTAACTGATATAGTATATACACTTAAACATGAGCCAATATAAGCACTATTTAATTCAATATCGTCAATTCTAAGTTTAAGTTTTCTTAATGTAAAAGTAAAATCTTGTAATTTGCTTTTCTCTTTTAATTCCAAATGTATTTCAAAATGATTTGACTTATCTTTTAAAAACATTTCAACTTTAGGAAATACAGCAAGAATAACAACCAATAAAAAGCAAAGCATAATAGCAACTAAATAATAGCCAAATCCTATTACTAATCCAAGCATTTCACAAAGTAATAATCCCACTGATGTAGTTAATCCTTTAATTTGTTTTTTTGAACTAAATAATATTGAATTACCACTTATAATTACAGTTGCCAAAATTGTAACAGCTGAAAATAAATAAAGAGATTTATTTAGCGAAATATCAATGAGTGCTGCTATACTTCCCATTAATGTAACGAGAATAAATGTTCTAAATCCAGCTGAATGCCTTTTTGATGATCTTTCGTAGCCTATAATCGCACTGAAAATCACAGATAATATAATTCTTAAAATAATTGAATAAATATTTAGACTAATAGACCATTCACCAATTAAATTTGCTACTGGGTCAATAAACAATTGTAATATATTCATATTTTTCTTCTCCTATCTTTTATTTATAAATTTATTATTAAAACCTTGTGAATATAATTCTTCCGCCGCCTCTAAGAACGCTCTTTCTTCTTCAGACATATTTTCATAATTATATTCAGGAATATTTTTTTGAATTTCTTTAATTTCATCAATAAGTCTATTTGTTTCTTCCACCTGCACTACATTTAAAGATAAAGGCGCTACTTCATCATAAGATTTCGAAAGATAAAGCGATATTTTGGCACAAGCAGGTCCGATTAGTTCGTATAAAACGCTTGATGCTAAAATAATCGTTTCTAAAGATGAACCAGTTTCTCCTCCTATTGTTCTTGCACCAAGTGAAGCAAGTCCAATTGCAACCCCTGCCTGTGGAATTAATGCAAGCCCTAAATAATTTCTAACATTTTTATTTTTCTTTGTTATTAAACAACCTAAATATGCACCTGCATACTTACCAATAATTCGTGTGAAGAAGTATACAACTCCAATTATAATAATTGGTATAGCACCTATTGATGATGATGACATTAATGCTTCTAAGTTAAATGAAACTCCCGAACGAACAAAAAATAAAAGTAATATAGGTGGTGTAAAATAATTAAGTTGCTTATATAATTTATCATCATTAGATATATTAATATAAACCATTCCCATACACATGCATCCCAATAATGACGAAACATCAAATAAAGAGCATAACCCACAAAAAGCAAATAATAATGCTATTGAAATAATTAAGCGATTATCTTTAGTTCTTTTTTTAGGCATCATTATTTTCATTAAGAAGCCGAACAAACCTCCGATTATTAGAGCCAGTAAATTAAATATAACCGGCTTAACGATACTAGCAAAATCCACATTACCAGATGTAGAAGCAATAGCAACAGAAATAGCAATACTATAAGCAAGCAAACCAACAACATCATCTAATGCAACGACTTGCAAAAGCGTATCAACAAAATCACCTTTCGCATTTGTCTGTCTAATTGTCATCATTGTTGATGCTGGTGCTGTAGCAGATGCTAAAGCTCCTAACACAATTGAAAATGCCAAATCTAATTTTAACAGTAAAAAACAAACAATAAAAACAATAAACATCGCTAATAAGGACTCAAAAACAGTAATCACAATTACTTTAATACCATTCTTTTTTAATACATCCAAACGAAAAAATTCACCTGTACTAAAAGCTATAAAAGCTAAAGCAATATCAGCTAAAAAGCTTGTACCTTGTATAAAATCATTAGGTATTAAATCTAAACAATAAGGCCCAACAAGTATACCAGCTATAATATAAGCAGTAACATTAGGCAATTTCAAAAGTTTGGTAATTCTTGTTAATAAAAAACCAGCAAACAACATTATGGCCACTGAAATAATTGTAATACTAACACTAGAAGTAATATTTAATTTATCATACAAAGCCATTTTATTTTCTCATTCTCCTTTCCTCTATTGAAATTTTTACAAATTGATTATATAATTCATGATAAATAAATAGAAATTATATTTTTATTTATAACTATAAGAAAAATTTATAGTAGGAGGTAAAAATGATTGATACAAAACTATTAACACTTATAAAATTAAGTGAATTAAAAAACTTTACTAGAGTTTCCGAAGAATTATCAATGACACAACCAGCAGTTAGTAATCACATTAAACTACTTGAAGATGAATTAAAAGTTAAACTAGTAATTCGTAAAAAAAATAACATTATTTTGACTGAAGAAGGAAAAATAGTCGTTAATTATTCCAAAAAAATATTAGCACTTTATAATAAATTAGATTTAGAAGTTAAGGACTATAAAAAAAATATTACTAACATTAAAATAGGAATAACTCACACATCTGAAAGTAATATAATGATGGAAGTTTTAGCAAAATGCAGTAATATAATCGATAAGTTAAATATAACAGTTATTACTGATACGATAAAAAATCTTTATAGTAAATTAGATAATTTTGAAATTGATTTAGCAATTATCGAAGAAAAAGCTAATACATACAAATATAAATCACTTCTTTTAGATACCGATTATCTTGTTTGCATTTTATCTAAAGACAATCATCTAGCAAAAAAATCTTTAATAACAATTCATGATCTAAAAAAGGAAAAAATGATATTAAGATTACCAAACTCTGCTACAAGAAACCAATTTCACTCAGCTTTAATTGCTATGAATGAAAATGTGGAAGATTTTAATGTGATTCTAGAGGTAGATAATATAGCTACAATAAAAGATTTGGTTAGAAAAAATTTAGGTGTTTCGATACTAGCACGAAGTGCTTGCTTAAATGAAATCAAAAAAAATAAACTTATTGCTCTGCCAATCGAAAATTTAAGTATGATAAGAGAAACAAATATAATATATAACAATTCATTTACAAACTTTTATATATTAGAAGAAATATATCGTATTTATCAAGAAACAAAAAATGGTTTAAATACTTCCCTTTAAATCCAAACATTAAACAAATACTAATAAAAAATTGATGCCAATATTATAAGCATCAATTTTTTGGCTCTGTAAAATCTGATGGGGTCATAAATGAAAAACTAAAATATTGACCC
>CAZYEI010000029.1:0-16751 GCA_964646425.1 uncultured Eubacteriales bacterium
GAGTGATGATAATCCCACGATAAGCGGTAATAACATTATTATTTCCATAATAAAGATTTTAATTACATCAAACTTGGTAGCACCTAATGACCTTAAAATACCAATTTCCTTATTCTTATCGATTATTATTCCACTAAAATAATAATATAAAAATGAAACTGCTAAAAATATCATTCCAATTGATATATAAGTAAATAAAGTTGCACTTTTCGTAAGTTCTAAATCAGCATTAAATATCTCACTTTTTAATTCATAATCAATTAAATAATAATAGTAATTGTTTGATTTATGATATTCATCCTCATAAGGTTCTACATAAAACTTTTTATTATCTAACTTAAGATACTTTATGTTAGTATTATAATTATTGGTTAATGGAACAAATGCATAGTTATATTTATATTCATTTGAAATATAGTCACTACTACATGATTCATATCTTTCAAATCTACTTTCAATATTCTGGAAAATTTTATTGCTAGCAATAATAACTTTATCATCTTCTGTAAGCGAAGGAAAAATCAAGTCACTATCATCATAAAATCCAACAATTTCAACATCCATGTCATATCCCAAACTAAAAAGATGCATTTTAGATTCATAGCCATTTTTTATAACATCATTCCATAAAGTAGTAACATATTTATTATAAAAATAACTATAAGAATATTCTTCTTGGTACTTATTAAATTTGTTTTCTATAATATAATTTTGATAAAACATATAATAATCAGATGCTTCTCCAAAATCTCTAACAAAATCATCTCTAATTAATTTATAATTTAATTCTGCAAAATTTTTAATAAATAAATTTACATTATTTTCAATTTGACTTTGATTAATTACTCCAGTTTTAAATAACGGAAGTAAAATTTGATTTTCTGTTAATGCTGTTTTTTCTTCATCAATCCAATATATTTTTAATTCATCTAATTTATTATAATTAATAATAAAATTAGCCAAAATGTTTTCAAAATAATAATCAATATATCCATTATTTCCAAGTTCAATATAGGCGTGTTTATCTTTGCTTTTAACTATTACACTTCCAACATTATTATGATAACTACCATATTTCAAAAATTCTTCATTATAAAAATTATCATCCATAAATCCTACCCTAGTAAAAATAACATTAGTTAATATTCGACCACTACGAGTTCCTTCTCTCCCATAGTCACTATGTCTTGTATCGAGTATTCCAACAATTTCAAAGGTACTTTTCTCAATGAAACTTTCTTTCATTTTTATTTTTTTACCAATGAGATCATCATAATTATTTATTGTAATAATTTCATTATTTTCATTTCTATATCCAAATTTTTGAAATAATTCAAAGAAATATTTTGAGACAACAATTTCATTATCTTCAATATTTTTTTGAGGCAATTTTCCATATAAATTAAAGTTGTATCTTTTAAGAAAATCGTTGTTAATTTCTACAATCCCTTTATTAAAAGTTTCATACATATCTTTATTTTGTGTTTCAGAAGGGATTTCTCCAAAAAAATGATCAATTGAACTAGTGTAGCAATCATAAACTACATCTACTTTTTCGACACCTAATTGTTTTTCTAAGTTTTCAATTTCTTCATCAGTCATATTTCTTCTAAATTCTTGCGTAATCTTTTCAAAATTATCATTTGCAAAATAGATGTCTTCATGATATCCAAAAGTCAAAACATTGTTATTTGATTTATACATCGATCTTATTGCTATATCATGAATATCATATGATGCATAAATACTCGCTACTGATAATATCGAAAATAATACTACGGAAATAATTACTGCAAGTGATAATCTAAATGATTTTATTTTTAAATATGCCAAAGAAAGATTAAATGATTTTTTTAATGACAAATGATGTTTGTTTAAAACTAAATCATTTTTTTCATTATTAATCTTTTCTTTTATTAAATCATCTTTTATTATTTCTCCATCTTTTAATTCAATAACTCTATCACCATATTCAAAGGCGAATTCTTTATCATGAGTTACAACAATCACTAAATTATCGTTACTTATTTTTTTTAACAACTTAAATATTGACTCACCTGTTGCACTATCTAGAGATCCGGTTGGTTCATCACATAATAGTGCACGTGGTTTCTTAATTAAGGCTCTTGCAATTGCTACTCTTTGTTTTTGCCCGCCTGATAAGTGATTTATTCTGCGATTTGCTGTATTTTCAAGTTCTACATCTTTTAAAACTTCTTCAATATCTTTTTTTGTTGCATTCTTATTTTGTAAATTTAAAGCAATTTCAATATTTTCACTCACAGAATAATTTTCTAATAAATTATATTCTTGAAAAACAAATCCAACATATTCATTGCGATATGACTCTTTTTCAGATTGTGTTAGATTTTTTAATGATTTATTGTCAACGATTATATCCCCTTCGGTAAAATCATCAAGTCCACTCAATATATTTAATAAAGTAGATTTGCCACTTCCAGATTTACCAACAATAAAAACTAAGCCTTTTGAGGGTAATTTACATGAAAGATTATTAATAGCCATAACCTTTTCGCTTTTACTATCAGCATATATTTTTGTTAAATTCTTAATTTCAATCATCGTAAAATATCCTTATTTTTTATATTGTATGTGTACTTTTAAATTTTTATTTTTCCAAGTATCTTCACCCTCACCACTTGCACCATATCGTATTACAAGCAATTTACTTTCACTAAAATCTTCTAAAGATAAATTAGCAGTAAAAACATCATATGAACCTGTAATAGTAGAAGAATAACCCAGTGATGTCGAAAATGAATTAGTGACAATCGATTTTGAAATGGTTTTATTTTCAATATAGCCGTTAACAAAAATTGGCAAACCATCTTTTAATTCACTCAAATCTAGATATTCACTTTTCACAGCATTAATTGCATATCCTCCTAATCCTACTGTAGAAGATACTTCACTATTTGCTGAAGCACTAACTTTTATGTTTTGCACTTTATTAAACAATGATGATAAAATCAAAAAACATAATAATAAAGTTTTTTATGATTTTTACTCCTTTTGCATCAAACACACATTAAATATACATAATTCAAAAAGCATTGTCAATAGTTGTAATATGTTTTTTTGTACAAAAAAAGATATCACTATTTAGTGATATCTTAATAACTATATATCTAAATTATCACAGTATCATTTTCTTAGCACATTTTCATAAAACACTACAATTATTTAAAAATTTTTTAAATCAACCCTGCTATAATTTAGAGTCCCTTATTTTTCATACTATTTTTTGATGTTTGATATAAGAACAAGGCCATTTTTTCAACTTCTTCAGGTAAAAAATCGTTGTAGGGACTTTTTTTCTCCTGCTTTAATATATCATGTTCAATTTTTTCGAAATTAGTTAATATTTTATGAGAATCATTAAGTTTTACCTCTTTGATAAAAGCAGTTTTAGAAAAGCAAACGACATTAACAAAATTATTAATATCCATATTTGTTATTTTAGCCACTGTTGCCATTCTAATATCATTCGATTTAAAAGGATTTGAAAAATACTTTGCCTCTTTTGTAGAACGTACTATCCACTTAGCATCACTTTCAACTCCAGAAATATTTCCATAAAGAATTCTTTGTGAAATTACATAAATATATTTATCTGCTAAGATTAAATCATCAATTTTAATTCTCTTTCCATCTTGTGTAGGTAATATCAAATTTGTTAACAATATATAATCATGATTTTTACAAAATTTTTTTAATTTTGAATGTAATATATTAGTTTTTCTAATATGCGTTACTAATTCTTCGATTTGATCTTTAAATAGATAACAAATAGAGAAAATAACTAATAATACTATTATAATCATCACAATTATAGAAGGTGTAATATATATACTAAGCAATTTCTAAAGCAATCTCCATCATAGCTAAGAATGTATTTTGTCTTTCTTCTGCTGTTGTAATTTCTTTACAAACAAATGAATCAGAAACAGTTAAAATTGTTAATGCTTCTTTCTTTAATTTAGCAGCAGTACAATATAGTGCATAACTTTCCATATCGACAGCTAACACTCCCATATCAGCCCATTTTTTCCAAGATTCATTATCTTCATTATAAAATACATCACTAGCTAATACATTACCTACATGAAAAGGCATATTTTTTTCTCTCGCAACTTTTACTGCACCTTCAATTAATGAATATGTTCCTAAAGCACTAAATGTTCCAGGTAAGCGATATTGATGAGCAAAATTTGAATCAGTACAAGATCCTTGAGCAATAATCACATCACGAATTTTTGCTTCTTTAACATAAGCACCACAAGAACCTACACGAATAATTCTTTTTACGCCATATTGAGAATATAACTCATGACAGTAAATACCAATCGAAGGCATTCCCATACCTGAACCCATAACACTTACTTTTTTCCCCTTGTATGTTCCTGTATAAGCAAACATATTTCTAACGCCATTTACTTGAACAACATTTTCTAAAAATGTTTCAGCAATAAATTTTGCTCTAAGTGGGTCTCCTGGCATTAAGACTGTTTCTGCAAAATCTCCAAGTTTTGCTTGATTGTGTGGTGTTGACATACTTATTCCTCCTTAATTGTATTATTTGTAATATCTATAACCATCGTTTTAGCAAAAATATCTCCAATAGCTCTCCTATCATCACGATATAACATTAGCATATATGAAGCAAAGTTTGCTAAAAATACATTAACAAAATTTAATAATAATTTTCCTAAAATTTCTCTAATAAACAGACTAGAAAATGTAATGTCAGAGCCATCTATCATTACAACTTTTATTCTAAACAACTTCTTACCAATTGTTTGGCCATTTAATAAATATTGAATAACAGTAAAATAAGAACAAACAAGAAGAACATTAATAAAAGTGACACGATAAAAATGAATAGCTGTATTTAAATCCATCTCTAGAATACCTTTACCAAATAAAAAAAGCAAATCAAAAGAAAAAATAAAATAAATTAAAAACATTGCAATAGCAGTAATCGTAAAATCAATCATATATGCTGCTAAGCGATTTAATGGACGTGCAGTTTTCATTATTTTTCCTCCTTTTTTACTATTTTTATTATAGCGTTTCTTTAAAATATTTACAAGAAGGAATGACATTCATACTCTTTATTTTTTTATTCTAATATTGTTTGAATTAAAATCTTAAACATATAAATATATTTATATGAAAAGACTTTTATCTATGCTCACTTAGATAAAAGTCTACATTTTAAACTAATCTTTATTTTTAAGTTAGAATTAAAATACTATTATTCTTTAATCAAAGATAAAAATTCATTTTCTTCAATTACTCTTATTCCTAATTTATTGGCTTTATCAAGCTTTGAACCGGCATCAGTTCCACATATTAAATAAGTAGTATTTTTAGATACACTGCTTCCAACATTTGCTCCTAACATTTCTAATAAATTAGTAGCTTCTTTTCTTGACATACTTGAAAGCGTTCCTGTAATAACAACACTTGCATCATAAAATATCGTTTCTCTAAATTGCGAAGCAGATTCATCTATATAAGTGAAATTAACTCCCACATTCCTTAATTCCTCAATAATATTCTTGTTTATTGGATCAGCAAAATAATCAACAATACTTTTAGCAATTATCTCACCAATATCTTTAATCATAGTTAAACTTTCTAATGATGTATCCATTAATGCATCCAAAGTTTTAAATTTTTTAGCAAGAATTTTTGCAGTTTTTTCACCAATTTCATTTATTCCCAAAGCAAATAATAATCTCTCTAGGGAATTTTGTTTGCTTTTTTCAATAGCATTCAAAAGCTTTCTTACTGATAATTCTCCCATTCCCTCAATATTTTCTAAATACTCTTTATGTTTATATAATTTATAAATATCTGAAACATTATGAATTAATCCCAGATTATAAAGATTTTCAATGTTTTTTTCTCCAAGACCATCAATATTCATCATATTTCGAGCCGAAAAATGAATCAATGATTCAACTACTCTTCCTTCACAATGAAGATTATCACAATAATGGGCAACTTCTCCTTCATGTCTTAATAGTAGACTACCACAAATTGGGCATGTAGATGGCATATTAAATCTCTTTTCACTGCCATTTCTTCTATCAACAAGTGGCTTAACAACTTCAGGAATAACATCCCCTGCTTTTCTAATTATCACATAATCTCCAATTCTTACATCCTTGTTTAAAACAAAATCCTCATTATGCAATGTAGCTCTAGAAATAGTAGAACCAGCCACTCTAACTGGTTCTAAGTCAGCATTTGGAGTTATTTTTCCTGTTCTACCAACAGTAATAAAAATATCTTTTAATCTTGTAACAACCTCTTCTGCTGGAAATTTATATGCAATTGCAAATTTTGGTGTTTTTGCTGTCCATCCGATTAATTCATGCTTACGCATATCATTTACTTTAATCACAATTCCATCAATGTCATAAGGCAATGTATTTCTAATTTGGCTTATTTCGTTTATGTATGCAATTACATCTTCAATCGTAGCACATTTACGATAATAAGGATTAATTGTAAATCCTTGATTTTTCATCCATTCAAGCGATTCTATTTGTTCATTTACATCATATTTTTCAGGTTCTACTAATGTGTAAATAAATGTTTCTAAATTACGTTTAGCGGCAACTTTAGAGTCTAATTGTCTTAATGATCCTGCTGCAGCATTTCTACAATTTGCAAAAAGGGGTTCGTTTATTTCTTTTTTTTCTTTATTAAGTTTTTCGAGCGTATCTTTAGACATATAACATTCGCCACGAACTTCCAAAATTCCATTATATGGTATTTTTAATGGCACTTGCTGAATTGTTTTTACATTATGAGTTACATCTTCACCAACATTACCATCGCCTCTAGTAGCACCATATTGTAATTCACCATTGTCATAATATAAAGATAACGATAAGCCATCTATTTTTAATTCACAATCATATTCAACATTATTATTTTCTAATACTTCTACAATTCTACGATCAAAATCTCTTAAGTCACTTTCATTAAAAGCATTAGCAAGTGATAGCATCGGAGTTCTATGTGTAATTTTTTTAAATTGTTCTAATACTTTACCACCAACTCTTTGAGATGGAGAACTTTTGTTATCAATTTCAGGATGAGCATTTTCAAGAGCAATTAATTCTTGCATATATCTATCATACTCTTGGTCGCTCAAACTAGGATTATCTAAAACATAATATTCATAATTAAGTTTTTCAATAATCTCACGCAATTCATATATTCTTTTTATTTCACTTTCCATATGAATTCCTCCCATTACTTAATTGTAAGTCCTTTAAACTTTTTAGATATTAATTTTGTACCAATACCATCTTTTTTAAACGAAATTCGTAATCCTTCACCTTCAATATCAATAATTATTCCTTCACCAAAACTAATATGATTAACCAGTTGTCCTCTCCTAAATTCTTGATTTGAAGAATTAGATAACATATCTGATAAAATCTTTTTAGGTTGCTCTTTCTCTTTAGATACATATGGTGTTTCAAAATCAAAGAATAATTTTTTAGGAGGATTAACCATTTTGCATGTACTTCCTAATTCTTTAACAAATCTAGAAGTCTTTTTATCAGTTTTAGAAATATAGTCATACTCTTTATTATCCGTAATAAAAAGTTTTTTCATCGCTCTAGTTATAGCAACATAGAAAAGTCTTCTTTCTTCTTCTATTCCATATCTTGATTCTTCAAGTGCTCTGATATTAGGGAATATATTTTCACTTGCTCCAACAATAAAAACATAAGGAAATTCCAAACCTTTAGCAGTGTGTACCGTCATAAGAGAAATATAATCGCCATCTTCAATATCATCTTGGGCAGAATAAAGTTGGACATCTTGCAAAATATCAGCCAAATTTAGTTCTGGATTATCAAATAATAAATTTTGTAAATATTTTTTTAATTCCTCGATATTTTCAAATCGATTTTCTTCATCTTCAGTAGATAAATAATCAATATAACCGACCTTTTCTAATAATTCATCAAAAATTTGCGAAAAATCTATACGATTTTCCAGATTATTTAAACGCTCCTTAGCATTTTCAATTCCATTTATAAAATTTATAATTAAATCTTTTCTCTTAAAAAATTGAGCATTTTCTTTTACTATTTCATACATACTTGTCCTCGCTCTTTTAGCATCTATCTGCAAATTAGAAATAGTTTTATCACCAACTCCTCTTTTTGGAGAATTAATGATTCTTAAAAATGCTTGTT
This sequence comes from uncultured Eubacteriales bacterium, assembly GCA_964646425.1. GTDB lineage: Bacteria > Bacillota_I > Bacilli_A > RFN20 > JAISJY01 > CAZYEI01. The sequence continues at coordinate 8,256 of CAZYEI010000029.1, forward strand.
CATCATCATCATTTACAATAATTCTTAAATATGCTAAAACATCTTTAATTTCTTTTCTTTGAAAGAAACGTAATCCCCCAAAAATACGATATGGGAATTTATAGTTAATTAATTCAGTTTCAAATGCACGAGTATAATATGATGAACGATATAAAATAGCAAAGTCCTTGAAGTTTACATCTTTATTTAAAGCTCTAAGTTCAATAATTTTATCAAGAACCCATTTTGCTTCATTCTCTGCGGTGACTCCTTGATAATATAATACAGGATCGCCATTTTCCTGATTACTAATTAAATCTTTTTTTAGTCTTTGAATATTATTGTTTATTAAAAAATTAGCAGAAGCTAAAATATTCCTACTTGAACGATAATTATTAAAAAGAACAATATCTTGAGTATTTTCAAAATCTTTATCAAAATTAAGAATTAATTTTACATTTGCGCCACGCCAAGAATAAATTGTTTGGTCAGGATCTCCTACTACAAATACTGATGTTTCATGAGAACATAATAATTTTAATAAAGTATATTGAATATCGTTTGTATCTTGAAACTCATCAATTAAAATATATTGATAGCGACTTTGCCACTTTTTTCTAATTTCGCCATCATTTTTTAATATTTTTACTGTTTTTATTATTAAATCATCAAAATCTAAATACTGATGATCATGTAAATATTTATCGTACAATTTATACAATTCTTTATAGACTTTTTCATCATAACTAAAATCAGAAATATTTTCTAAATCACTAGGTTCGTAACCTTCATTTTTCTTAGAACAAATATAATTTAAAACTTTTTTAACTGGATAATATTCTTTTGAAACATTAGTTTCTTTAATAATATTTTTTATAATTTTCTCTTGATCATCATCATCAATAATAGTAAAACTAGTTCGATATCCTTCACTCAAGGCTTTAATATCTTCTCGCAAAACCTTAACACAAAAAGAATGAAATGTTGAAATTGTTGCATAAGTATTTTCTTTATCTAACATTTTACACACTCTTTCTCGCATTTCTTTAGCAACTTTATTAGTAAAAGTAATCGCCAAAATTGAGCGTTCCGAGATACCAAAGCAATCAATTAAATACGCAATACGAGATGCTAAAACTCTGGTTTTACCACTACCAGCTCCCGCATTTACACGTACATATTTAGAAGAAGTTGTCACTGCTTCTTTTTGCTCTTTATTTAAAATACTAATATAGTCCATATTAATTTCACCACATTTAAAATTATAGCATTTTTACTTTTTGTTTTAAAGAATAATAATAGCAATTTAGTCATAGAAAAAGTGGCCTTTAATAATATCAGCCACCTCTTTTATTTATTGTACTAATGTTGGATAATATCCATCGATTACACACCAAATACTCTTATCAAAATTTTTATATAAATCCGCTTTTTTTAACTCATTTTCTGTTTTAGCACATTCTAGATTTTGATTTGAATTATTTCCAATAACTTGCTTATTTGAAACATTTGCAACTAAAGTAAAGCAATTATTTATTGTACCATAATTACCAACAAACAGTCCGCCATCCCATGAACCACCAGAAATTTTACTAATTACAACACAATTTTCTGTTTTAGCTCCTGCATTATTATTACAAGCAATTCCTCCAATGTGTCCCCCACTAGGCGATTGAATATCTAGGTTTATTAAACAATTTGAAATTGTTCCATTATTATCAATACAAATAGCGCCTGCCCATGAACCTGATTCTTTGACGCTTCCTTCTAATACAAGATTTTTAACAACTCCAGTATTACCAATATGAGCAAAAAGTCCAAATCTAGCATCATTAGAATTAGAGTTAGACATATTATAAATTGTATGACCAGCACCATCTAATACTCCAGAAAAAAGATTAGTATTCTTTTCTCCAAGTGCCTCCCATTCAATTCCATCCAAATCGATATCCGAACCTAACTTATATGAACCTGATAAATTATTTTCGATAGCTAACAGATCCTCAGCATTATTGATAATTACTACTTCATCTATTTTATTATCTTCTCTTTGTAATCCTTGGGAATTTAAATATAAATCATAATATGTTTTTAAAGCCTCTAATACTTTTGTATAACATGTTGCTACATTTGGAAGCAATTTTGTTGTAGCAGGAAGTTTTTTATATAAATCATTTGCATCAAAAATAGCAATCCTGTCAGCTAAACTAACATTCTCTTTTAACGGTAATTTAGAAACAGCATTAATAAATAATGCTGCTAAAATCTCATCATTTAAAGATGGATTTTCAACTAATTCATTATATCTATTTTGAGCATTAATTAATTTGTCATAAGCATTAATTACATCTTCCATTTTTTTAATTTCATCACTTAGACTCTCATAATGATTAATCGCATTTTCTATTGCTTGACCATTATCTAAAGTAATTAATTCTTTTTCAGGAATTTTATCAACTAAATCAGTAAATGCCTTAGCTGCTTCATTTTTAGCATTTTCTATTGCTTGTTCATATAAGATATCAAAAGCAGTTCTTGCAGCTACTAATCTTTCATAAGATTGACTTACTCCAAGCATTTCTTTTTGAACATCAGTCAGTTTTTTATATGCTTCTTCAGCTAAAACTATTGCTCTTTCATCTGAAATATCCAAATCATAGGGAATATCATCAACATGATTAATAAATGATTCTACTGCATTATTTTGCTTCAAATAATTATTATATAATTGTTCAAGTAAATTTAATTTTTCAAAAGCCTCAAGTACCTCTTCATAATCCCAATCTTCCAATGATTCATATAAATCATAAGCATTATTAATATAATATCCAGCATCTTGATTTAAAACTATCAAATTAACAGCATTAACAAAATTCAATGCATCACTAGGTAATTCCACAATAGAAGAACTTGATGTATTATTAGATAATATTGAACTTGAATTATTTGTAACAATATTAGAACTATTTATATTTGTATTTTTAGAAGAACTATTTTTACCACCTTCAGTAGTACAACTAGAAGAGCAAATAATCAAAGAAAATAATAAAGTTATTAATAATTTTTTATTTTTCATTTTTTAATTCCTCCTAAAAATTAATTTTTTGTCCACCAAAGAAATTGGTGTATTTTGAACTAGCATATAAATCTGAAACTGATTCAATATTTACTGTAAAGTTATAACCATGTCCAGAAATAGCCTTAGCATTTCCTTCTGCATTTAGTTTTTGCAATACTTCAATATATTTATTTATATCATATCCAGAATAATCTTCAGTTATATCAAATTTATATAATGGATCAGTTGCTATCGCTCCTGCTTCATAGTAAAGATTCAAATAAACACGTACATGATTTTTTAATTCTTCACGTGCAATACCATATTGCTTAGTCAAAATGGTAATATGATCTTGATTTGATGCATATGTGAAGGTACTAGTATAATTTTTATCATTATTCATTGGTCCTAAATCTATGCGTGGAGCTATTTTATTAATATCATATGGTTGTTTCAAATTATCAAAAACATTTCTAATAGTTTGTAATTGCGTAATAGCACGTGATACTCCGATAACTAATTTTTCCTCTTCAGTTAAATTCTCATATGCAGTCTCTGCTTCTATTATTAAAGTTTCTTGAGAAGAATTTCTCCATTCTAATTGAGAGTATGAAGGAAGAGCATAAACTAATTCTATAAATGCATCTGCATGTTCTTGAATCAATTTAAGTTCTGTTGTACGCTCAATTAAAATATCTAATATTTCTTTTGCAGCCATTACATTATTATCATTTTTATTTTCTTTTGACAATTCATTATATATAGTTAATGTAGCCTCTACTTTATCCACATCTAAAATAGTTAAATCATTAATATTAGGTAACTTATTTACAGAGGCAGTAAACAAAATAATCGCATATTCTTCATCATTTAGATCAATTAATTCTTGAATTTTAGCATTAGCAGCATCTAAACTTTCTTTTGCATTAATAACTACACTTAATGATTTAGTTCTATCTGATAAAGATTCATATTTTATTAAAAGATTAGTAACAAGCTCTTCATCTTCCCTTATTAAAGAATCTAAATCTTTAATATTAGCTACTAAATCAGCAAAAGCATAACCAATTTCCTCTGATTCCCTTTGCATTAAATATTCATCATACAAAGAATTATATGAATCTAGGGCTCTATCTAATAATTCTTTTGCTCTTATTACCTCTATTAACTCTTTATCACTAGGAGATAAAGTATTATAAATAAATACAGCACCATCTAATGTGCTTTTATCCTCTAAAGATAATTCATCAAAGTTTATTTTTTCTACATTTCCAATAAATAATTGAACAGCTATTGGCAAATTATCATTACCAATTGGTAATTCATTACTTGTCGAAGAATTACTATTGTTAGGTAATGTAGATATTATAGTTGAATTATTATTAGTAGAATTAAATGAAGTATCTGTTTTTTTAGAAGAATTCCCTTCAACATTACAGCTAGTCAAGCAACTTAAAGTTACTAAAACTCCAAGTATTTTTGGTAAAGTATTTTTCATATATTTTCCTCCTCGTAAGATATATAATATAGAATTTTTTTATCAAATAACAATCATATTATATTAAATAAAAAATATGATGTCAACAAAACAAGAAAACGATTTCTTTTGTTTCTTTAATTTACAAAAACGCAAAGAAATATTTCTTTGCGTTTTTCTTTACTTACGAAACATTTAAAGAAACATTTTATTTAATTCTTCTATTTCTTCATTTGTTAAAGTACGATATTCTCCTATATTCATTCCCCTTAAAGTAAGGAAACCAAATGTTTCTCTTCTTAAATAAGTAACTTTCATATTGCGTGCCTCAAACATACGTTTTACTTGATGAAATTTTCCTTCATGAATAGTAATATATGCTTTATTATCATCTATTTTTTCGAGGATAGCAGGCAAACATTTATATCCATCATCGATAATTATACCTTCCTTAAAATCAACAATATATTTATCATCAAAAACACCTTCAAATTCAACATAATATTTCTTATCAACATGAAATTTTGGACTCAATAAAAAATGTGCTAATTTTCCATCATTAGTTATTAATAATAATCCTTCGGTATCAATATCAAGTCTCCCAACTGGAAAACAACGTTTAACTTGTTCATCAGAAATACAATCTAGCACAATAGGATATTTGGTATCGAAAGTAGCACTTACATATCCACTGGGTTTATATAACAAGAAATAAAGATTCTTTTGATAGTTAACATTATTCCCATTAATAACTATTTCATCATTTAATTCATCAACTTTAAAATCATCATCCCTAATCGTTATACCATTAACTTCAACATATCCTTTTCTTATCAGTTCTTTAACTTCTTTTCGTGTACCATATTGTGAATGTGCCAATAATTTATCAAGTCGCATCATAATATACCTTTCTCCTTTAAATATTTAATTGCCAAATCGATAGCAATCATATCTCTTTTATAAATAATTTTTGAAACTTTATATGGTGGAAATTCACTGTAATATTCTTTATATTTTAAAATAGGAAACCATCTTAAGTCTGTAATTAAACCAATTTCATAATCATCATAATTTGTCTTACACTTCTCATTAATATAAGCAAGATAAAATGTTGCTCTATCTATTCTTTTTAAAATATTATATTCATTACTTATTTCACAAAGTGAGACAATATTTTTTATTTTATATCCAGCTTCTTCTTGAATTTCTCTTTTTAATGCTTGCAATTTTGTTTCTCCATTTTCTATTCCTCCACCAGGTGTTTCAAAATGTTTCATTTTTCCAAAATCGTCATCCCTATTAATTAAAAGTACACCAATTTCATTTTTTTCATTTAATAAAATACATCGTACTGTATCTCTTTTTTGATATTCATTTTCATTATAACATGGTAAATATATATCATCTTTAATACAAGCAAATTTTAATTTTGGCATTTTAATCATCTCCATAATTTATATTTTATCATAAATATTTATTTTTGGTATTGATAATAGACTTTTTACTATGATAATCCATAAAAAAAGTATTTGAATAAACTCAAATACTTTTACAAATTAATCACTTTTTCTAATGCATCACAAAATTGTTGTTTTGGTCTAAATCCCATTGTTTGAGCAATAAGTTTACCATCTTTAAATAATATAACAGTTGGTACAGAACCGATGTGATACTCAATCGCTAAATCTTCTAATTTATCGACATCAACTTTTGCAATTTTGGCTTTTCCTTCAAATTCAATAGCTACTTCTTCTAAAACTGGAGTTAACATTTTACATGGACCACACCAAACAGCAAAGAAATCTACTAATGTCACTCCATCTTTAATAATTTCATTAAATTCTTGTTTACTTGATATAATTTTTATCATTTTATTCCTCCTATTTATATTTATATTTTAGCTAATTAACATCTTACTTTCAATTTATATGCACTATAATTTAATCTAGTGAAAATTCCAAAGATTTTAAAACTAGATATTTAGAATTTAAGAATCTATATTTTCCTTCTTTTTTATTTAAAATGGCAATTAAAGCCAATTTGTCAAAATAAGTAATTTCAATTTTTTGCAAATCAAAAATTATGTTATCATTTTTTTCATTTATTAGATCCACTAATAATTTTAAGGAAGTATTCTTAAGACAATCACTCATATTTAATTCAGCAACAGTATATGTCTCATCATTTAATTTAATCTTTTCAATACATTCTTTGCTAATAAGATAAAAACCATCAATGCTTTTATAAAGATGATAAATGATATTTACCTTTTTGATGCTATTTTGATATTTATTAAATGATAAAATTATTAAGAATATAATAAAAAATATAATTATTAAAAAAGTAATAATTCCTCCCTCGATTCCAAAATTACCACCATGATATAATTCTTGATTTGGAATAAGTATAGTGGTAAAAAAAGAGTCATTTGCTGTTATCCCACTTACTTTAATACCCCAAAAATTTCCTTGCAAAAAATTCCAAATAAAATGAAGGCCACTAACAAGAAATATATTCTTATATATTTTTAACAAAATCCCACATAATATTCCAAATAAAAAAATATTTATTAATGATAATAAAGAAATATTACTATTATTAATATGAAATATTGCAAAAAATAATGATGTAATTATTATTGTTAAATCATAACCAAGTAAATTACCAATATATTCATATAAAATTCCTCTAATTAAATATTCCTCAAAAAAGGATTGAATAACCCAAAATATCCCTATAAAAATAATAACAGTTATAGAAAACTTATTTTTTACTAATTCAATTTTATTCATTAATAATAAGATTATTATGATGCACATTGATAAAAGTGTGCCAATTAATATTCCTAAAAAATAATTATATAAATTTTTCCTGATTTTTTTAATTTTTAAATATTTAGATGGCCTTAAAACTGATATAAGTAAAATAAATAAGAATAAGTAAATACTTACATTTTTTATATAAAAATTACTATTTGGAATTATTAGCATGATAATAAAAGAAGTAAGAATTAAAAAAATTCTTACTATTAGCTTTCTTTTCAAATTATACTCCTAATATGCAATGAAGAATATTTGAAATACTAGAACTATTTCCCAATTCTCCTATTATTGGTAATAATATCATCAAAAGCCATTGAATTCCATTATATGTCATATGAAACATAATAGGTGTTGCTAAGTTTTTATTTTTATAATATAAAAATGTCATAATAAATGCAGGAACAACATATTGTAATAAACTTTTTAAATCTTCTAAGAGAGTACCAGATAAAATACTTGAAAGATAATGAATTGCTACAAAGGAAACTACGGTAATAATAAATGCATAAAGGGTTTTTGTTTTTTGTTGAAGTCCTCTAAATATAAAGTAACGAAAAATAATTTCTTCAACTATCGGTGCCATTACAACGACAAATATAAATCCTAATAATTTATAATTGTATATAATAGATTCAACAGCATCTTGATTGCTAGATGTTATTTTATCATCGCCAAATAAAGCAGTTTCCACATAACTTACAATACACATTATTATCCAAGTAACCCCAACAAATGTTATTGCTTTTCCAAAATTTTTCAAAGAAAAACCTTTCAAAATTTTCACTATTTTTTGTTTTCCAATAATAAAACAAGTAGCAACAACAACAACTAATCCAGCAATTATTTGTGCAATAGTTTCTTCTAAAGAACTGTTATAATTACTGTTCAATAAATTTTTATTAAATAATGACATTACTAAAAAAACTATACTTGATAAAATGAATAAATAGCAAATACCTATTCCTATTCCTATCCATGTTTGTTGTTCATTAGGAGCATCATCTTCAATATTTGATAACATGTATTCATCAAATTCTGATAATTCTTTATTTTCCATTTATTTGCACCTCTTTCTTTATTATATTATACATCTTTTATTATAAAAAATATAATAAAAGAAAAAAATAGACAAAAAAAGACCTGGCAACGTGCTATTCTCA
>CAZYEI010000030.1:0-14803 GCA_964646425.1 uncultured Eubacteriales bacterium
ATCTAATGCAGCTTTTCTTTGTTCTTTAGTCTTTGCAACTAGCATTTGACGAACTGATTTAATACGATCTCCATTAAAGAACATATGTTCTGTACGAATTAAACCAATACCTTGTGCACCAAAACCAACAGCAACTTTTGCATCTTTTGGTGTATAAGCATTTGTACGAATTTCTAATGAACGAATTTCATCAGACCATTCCATAACTCTTTTGAAATTACCAGTAATTTCTGCTGGTATTGTTTTAATTTCCCCAGCATAAATATTACCAGTAGAACCATCAATTGAGATAATATCTCCTTCTTTGTAAATTTTTCCACCTAATGTGAATGTTTTTGCTTCTAAATCAGCAACTAAATCTTTACATCCACAAACGCAACATTTACCCATACCACGAGCAACAACAGCAGCGTGAGAAGTCATACCACCAGTTGAAGTTAAAATACCTTGTGCACTATTCATACCCTTAATATCTTCTGGAGATGTTTCAGGACGAACTAATACAACTTTCTTTTTACTTGCAGCAGCAATTTCAGCATCTTCACTTGAGAATACAATAGCACCACATGCAGCACCTGGAGATGCAGGCAATCCTTTACCAATTGGAGTAGCAGCCTTTAAAGCAACTGTATCAAATGTAGGGTGTAACAAAGAATCTAATTGTTTAGGTTCGATTTGTAATAAAGCTTCTTCTTTAGTAATTAAGCCTTCATCATACATATCACATGCAATCTTTAATGCAGCAGCACCTGTTCTCTTACCATTACGAGTTTGTAACATAAATAATTTACCATCTTGAATAGTAAATTCCATATCTTGCATATCTTTATAGTGTTTTTCAAGAATCTTTGTTGTGTTCTTGAATTGTTCATAAATTTCAGGCATATCTTCTTTTAAATGAGAAATAGGTGATGGTGTACGAATACCAGCAACAACATCTTCTCCTTGCGCATTCATTAGATATTCACCATAAAGTTCATTTGTACCACTTGCAGGGTCACGAGAGAATGCAACACCAGTACCTGAGTTTTCACCCATATTACCAAATACCATTTGTTGAACATTAACAGCAGTTCCCCAATCGTGAGACATATTGTTCATTTGACGATAGTAAATAGCACGAGGAGTGTTCCATGAACGGAATACAGCTTTAATTGCTTCGATTAATTGAACTTTTGGATCTTCTGGGAATCCAGCTCCTAAATATTTATCATAAATTTTCTTATAACGAGCAACTAATTCTTTCATATCATCAGCTGTTAAATCAATATCGTTTTCTACACCTTTTTCTTTCTTTAATGCAACAATTGTATTTTCAAAGTCATCATAAGGTAAGCCTAATGCAACTTCTCCAAACATTTGCATAAATCTTCTATATGAATCGTATGCAAAACGAGGATTTCCTGATTTCTTTGCTAAAGCTTCAGCAACTGTATCATTAATACCTAAGTTTAAGATTGTGTCCATCATACCAGGCATTGATACACGAGCACCTGAACGAACTGAAACTAGTAAAGGATCAACTGGATCTCCTAATTTCTTTCCAGCAATTTTTTCAAATTTTGCTAAAGCACTATCAATTTGTGCTAAGATATCGTCAGCAATCTTTTCGCCGTCTTCATAATAACGGTTACAAGCTTCACAAACGACAGTAAATCCTTGAGGTACTGGTAAACCAATGTTAGTCATTTCAGCTAAGTTAGCACCTTTACCACCAAGTGTGTTTCTCATTTTAGCATCGCCTTCTGAGAATAAATAAACATACTTTGTTTGAGCCATAATTATTTTTCCTTCTCCTTTTCAATAAGTAAATTAAGCGTCATAAAAAAGCGGACGACTAATTCCATTTTTAATTATATAATAATTATTTTTTTATTACAAGTATTTCAATAATAAAAATAATCAAAAAATAGTATTTCAATAAAAATATTTTCCAAAACAGACAAGATAATTATCTTACCAACAATGAAGCACCAATAATACCAGCATCTTGATTAAATTGTGCTAGTTTAATAACAACTTTATCTTTCATTTGAGAAAAAACGTAATCATTTATTTTTTTACATAATTCATCAAGAAAATACTCACTTGACTGAATTACCCCACCACCAATAACAAATAAATCAGGTTCTAACAAGTTAACAAGATTACCAATACCTCTTGCTAAATTATCAATCCATTTGCTTTTTAAATCTAAAGCTGTCACATTGCCACCAGCAGCAAGTTCAAAAAATTCACCAGCATGAGCAACTTTTAATCCTTTTTTAGCAGCTTGCTTAACAATAGCGGTACCTGAGCACAATCCTTCCAAGCAACCTATTGACATATTTGGATTTGGACGTTCACCTTCTTTATCAATAAGCATATTTCCAATTTCTTGACTGAAGCCAAGTGAACTATAATATAATTTTCCATCAATTACCAAACCACCACCAATACCAGTAGAAATAGTAATATATTGCATAACATGTTTACCTTTTCCAGCTCCTAAAATTCCTTCAGCCAAAGCAGCAACTTTTGCGTCATTTCCAACAACGACTTTAATGTTTAGTTTTGACTCAAGCATTTCTTTTAAATTGAAACCACCTAACCCAAGATTAGATAAAACATAAACATATCCTGTTGATTGTTGTGTAGGGCCTGGCACTCCAACCCCCATTCCAAGTGGACTATATTCAACAGCATTAATTCTATCATACATATCAATAATTTGATCAACAAGTTCATCAGGTGTATTAACTTTTCTTGTTTTTTCTTTTATTACTTTAATAATATTTCCTAACTCATCAACAACGGCTAAACGAATGTTAGTACCACCAACATCTACCCCAATAGAATAATTCATATTTTTACCTCCTATAAAAATCTATTTAAACCTACAAGTTTAAATTCCTCACAAACAGTTCCAATTAAATTAATAAATCTTTTAGCACGGACTTCATTATCAACTTTATAAAGTTCTTTTAATTCTTTTAAATCATAGTTTGAAGTAATAATAATTTTTGTCTTTTTATTTCGCAAACGATAATCTAAAACATCATAAAAAACACTATCTCTACTCCAATCAGTAATTTTTTCATTACCCAAATCATCGATAATCAATACTTCAGCATTTTTCATTTTGAAAATAAAATTGTCAAATTCTTCCTTTGCATTAATGACATACCCTCTAAGTAAAGCAACACTATTTCTAGCATTAACATAGGCTACTGTCTTTCCATTTTCAACAAGTCTATTTGCTAAACATATTGTTAAATATGATTTTCCGGTACCAGAATTGCCAAAAATATACATCCCTTTTATTTCACGTCCACTAACAACGCTATTCATATGCATTGCAATTCTCTCACGGTAGGCATCTATATCTTCTTTAGCCAAACGATAACTTAAAAATTTATCATCAAAATCTCTAATATAATAATTTTTAATTAGTTTTTGTTTATTTTTTTGATATTTACAAGGAGCAAGCATTTGATTTATATGCCCATCTTCATATTCAAGATTTTTAACAATTCCCTTAATTTTTTTAGTACAAAATTGTAGACCTTTGCAATTTTTACATAATTTTTGATCATTAATTACATGTTGAAAAGTTAATAAACTATTTTCGATGATATAATCATTAATACAATTTTTATCAATAAAATCTTTACAATATGAATTATTTTTTATTCTTTCTACATATTTTTTGGTTTTTTCAACATCTAGATAAGCAGAACTTAAACGTATCTTCTCCATATTACCACCACTTAAGACTTTCATCATATTCTCTATCTTTTTTGCTTAAATCATTAGGATTTTCTGATTCAATTGTATCTATTTTTTTTGTACTATTTCGTGAATGTTTATATCCTTTAGGATCCTCTAAACAAAGCATCGTTTCATAAGCATTATCTATCTTATATCTAGCAATTGTTTGTCCCACTTTTCTCACATAATTTGGAATAATTCTATTTCCATTTTTTGCTAAACAATAATCTAAAATAGCATTAATTACAGGATCCATTAATCCTTCATTTCTAAGTTCCTTAATTAAAGAAAGATCACTTGGAAGAATATTCATATTATTATTTCTCATTTTAAAAAAATCAACAGTTGAAATTGAGTTATATTGATCTAGCAATACCTTTGTAGAAGAAGTTCCGCTTATTGAAACAATTTCTTTTTTTCTAGTTGGCTCTTTATTTTCTTTAGAGACATAATGTGCTGCTTGTTCTCGCATTTTTTGAAAATTTATTTGGCGTTCCCCACCCTCAATAACTTCAATGCTATTCATTACAATATAGCGCATTTCGATTGCATCGATTGCATATGCTTCAGATAATAACGAAATTTCATCAACTACATCCCTAGTAAAAATATTTTTAGGAATTTGATAATCTTTCAACCCAATATAAAACGCTTCAAAATCAAACGAGGTTTTAACTTTTAAGCTCGTTTTACCAATATAACGATCTTCTAAATTAACTCGTTCTAATTTATTTAAATTTTTAAAAACATCAGTGAATTTAGCACTAATGTCTTTAAACGTTGTTTTTACGCCACTTGACTTCAAAAAATATGTTTTTGTTCTTGTAAATTCATTTTCATCTGTAAAAGATTTTTTTAATAGCGGACACAATAATGAATGAGAAAAAAAATCACTTGGCGTCAAAGGGGCAAATAAACGATATACATATCTATTACATTCTTCTTGTTCACAAACAAAAGTTTTTAATAATCCAACTGCTTCCAAATACATTCTTTGTTTACTAAATTCGCTTGCAGTGCAATTCATCATATCAAATAATCTTAAATGTTTTTTCTTTGTAGTAGTCATTGTTTGATCAGCATCTAATTCAGACCATAAAGTAAAAAACAATCCAATTGCTTTATACCCAATAATCGGTTGATATAATCTTGTTAAAATTTTACGATCATAATCACTAATAATGCTTCCAAGTTGAATTTCATAGATATCTTGATAGGTTAAAACCTCAACCATTAAAATCACAGCCCTTCTTTGTAAATTATAGCATAATCTTTTTAATTTTAAAGTAAAAAAATAGCGATAGTTAATAAAGTTATTTACATATTCTCCATATTAATATCTTAATAACTTAAGAATAATATAATAACCCCATAAGCTTTTAATATTAAACTTATGGGGAACTTAGATAAATTCTATTTATTATCCTATATTATTAATTAAATCTTTAATTTGCATTTCTAATTCATCTTTAGAGCCATTATTATTAATAATAAAATTGCATTTTCTTTTTTTGATTTCATTATCAAAAATAGAATTCTCTAATTGCTTTGCTTCTTCTAGTGGCATTGTATTTCTAATAATAAGTCTTTGACTTTGAATATCTTCACAAATATCCACAAATACTAGTTGATCACATATAGCATCAAGTTTTGTTTCAAAAAGTAAAGGAACATCTAACACATACTTTTTTAAAGGATTCATTAATAGTTCATCATAAATAAAACTTTTAACAAAAGGATGAATTAGATTTTCAAGTTTTTCTTTCATATTTTTATCATTAATAATAATATTTCTTATTAAATGTCTATTTAAAGATTTATCTTTATTTAAAATATTAATGTCTTTAAACAACATAATCATTTTATTATATAATGGCTTTTCAATTTCTTGATTATTTCTAACTATTTTATCAGCATCTAAAATTTTATATCCATATTTTTCTAATATAAGACATGTTTCACTTTTACCACTTCCAATAGCACCAGTTATGCCAATTATTCTATTTTTAACATTACTTTTTTGACACGCTGGGCAATATGTAGTACCACGACCTTTTAAAAATGTCTTATATAAAGTATTTTCGCATCGAAAACACTTTTTACCACTTCTTCCATATGCCAACAATTCATTTTGAAATTTACCATCAACATTATTAGCAGCATGATATGACTTAATTGTACTTCCTCCTAAATCAATTGCCTTTTGAAGTACTTTTTTTGTTTCAATAATCAATTTTTCACATTGTTCACTAGTTAAAGTATTAACTGGAGTAGTTGGTAACAATCCCATTCTAAATGCAATTTCATCAGCATAAATATTACCTACTCCAGCAATATATGATTGGCTTAATAACATTTGTTTTAAACCTATATTTGTTGAACTAAATTTTTCAAACAATTCTTTTCCTTTTAATGAATCGTCAAATGGTTCTTTTCCAAGTTTTACTAGTGATGAAACTTCTTTATAATTTTCTTTTTTATATAATCCTATTCTTCCAAATTTTCTAACATCATGATACATTAATATTTGATGATTTTCTAACTCAATTACAAAATGCACATGTTTTAAATTCTTATCGTTATTTTTATTTATTGGTTCAAATTCTAATCCTTCTAGATTTTCATTGCCCTTAAAATATCCATAATGCCATTTTCCCTCCATGCGCAAGTGTGATAAAAGGACATAATTTTCTAATTCAAAAATCAAGAATTTACCACGTCTTCCTACATTAGTAATTGTGCATCCTTGGATACATTTATTTAAGTTATCCTCATCAGTATTTTCTAAAATATCAGGATAATAAACATAAATCTTATGAATTTTATGATTTAAACACCACAAACTTAGTACTTTTCTTACAGTTTCAACTTCAGGTAATTCTGGCATATTAATTCACCTTCTTAACAATCGTATAAACTTTCGCCATATTTATAGTCCGTTTTTAATTTAACTCTTAAAGAAACGGCAGTTTCCATAGCTTGTTTGATTACTGGTATAGCTTTTTCCAACTCATCATTAGGCACTTCGAAAATAAGTTCATCATGAATTTGAAGTATCATTTTTGTTCTAAATTTATTTTCTTTTAATGCCTTATTAACTTTTATCATTGCAATTTTTATAATATCCGCAGCACTTCCTTGAATTGGCGTATTCATTGCTACACGTTTCCCAAATTCTCTAATATTATAATTTTTTTCTTTTATTTCAGGAACATAACGTACACGATTAAAAATTGTTTTTACGTATCCTGTTTCTTGACAAGATTTAACAAGTTTATCTAAATAATTTTTAATTTGAGGATATGATTCAAAATACTTATTTATAAACCCTTTTGCTTCTTTAGGTGTAATACCAATTTGTTCAGAAAGTCCCCAATCAGATATTCCATAAACAATTCCAAAATTCACAGCTTTAGCTTGTCTTCTCATTTGTGAAGTAACTTCTTCCAAATTTACTCCAAAAATTTTTGTAGCCGTTAATGAATGAATATCTTCATCTAATTCAAAATCATTAATCATTTCCTCATCACCTGCTAAACTCGCTAATACTCTTAATTCAATTTGTGAATAGTCTAACGATAACAAGCAGCAGTTGTTTTGAGCAGCAATAAAGGATTTTCGTACAAGTCGAGTTTCTTCATCTCTAACTGAAATATTTTGTAAATTTGGCTCTTTACTCGAAAGTCTACCTGTTTGAGTCAATGCTTGATTGAAAATTGTATGTAATTTCCCATCATTATATAGATATTTTTTCATTCCTATTAAATAATTGCTTATTAATTTTTGATATTTTCGATATTGTAAAATTAAAGGAACTACATGATGATATGATTTTAAAGGCTCTAAAAATTCAATTGAAGTAGACCTTTTTTTATTGTGCGGCAAATTTAATTCATCATATAAAAATACTGCAAGCTGAGATGGAGAATTTAGATTAAATGTTTTCCCAGCAATATCATAAATTTCATTTTCTAATGATTTTATTTTTAAATTATATATTTCAAATAATTGATCAAGAACATTAACATCTACTTTTACACCATAAAATTCCATTTCAGCAAGAATAAATGTAAGTGGAAACTCAATTTCTTCATATAGGTTAATCATGTTATTTCCTTTTAATTCGGTTTTTGCCTTTTCAAATGATTCATATATAGCACGAGCTTTTTGAGCACAATAAATCTTTATATTTTCTTCCTCAAAATGACGTACACCATATATTTCTATAAAAGACGGTAATAGATAATCATAATGAGCTAAAACCGAACTTGCGTCTTCTTTAATTGTAGGATCTAATAAATAAGTAGCTAGTAATATATCAAAGCAATAACCATTAACCTCTAAATTATGATATCTGCATGAATTAATGCTTTTTTTAACATCCAATCCAATTTTACGATATTTATCATTTTTTAAATATTCTTGAAATTCTTGTTGATTTTTAACATTTTTATATTGGTATATGTATGTTCCTTTAGCTGAAGAAATAGCAAAATATAGAATTTCTCCCATAAAAGCATTTTCTTTATTAATCTCAACAATTAACGAACTTAGATCATCTACATCATCTAATGAAAAATTTTCTTTTAATTCATACTCAATTAATTTTTCTTTATTCTCTTTATCATTGTATGAAACATTAGATAATTTTGACAATAATGATTTCAATTCTAATTTCAAATAAAAATTCTTCAAATCATCATAATGGACACCCTTATACATTAAATCATTAAGAGAAAATTCTAATGGTAAATCAGTAAAAATAGTAGCTAAGTTTTTACTCATTATGGCACTTTCTTTACCTGCTTTAATCTTTTCACCTAATTTTCCTTTATGTTCTGTGGCTAAAACATTTTCTAAATTATTAAACTCTTGGAGTAATTTAATAGCAGTTTTATCTCCAATACCTTTAATTCCCGGAATATTATCACTGCTATCACCACATAGCCCTTTATAATCAATAATTTGTTTTGGAGTCAATCCCCATTCTTTCATTAAAGAATCTTCAGTCATATAAGAAACTTCGCTAATGCCTTTTTTAGTTAAACATACTGTAATTGATGGTGAAATAAGTTGAAGTAAATCTCTATCCCCTGAATAAATATGAACTTCTAAATTGCTTTTTTCAGCAAATTTAGCACAAGTCCCTACAATATCATCAGCTTCAAAACCTTCTTTTTCATAATAAAAAACACCATAATTTTTTAAAAATTCCTTTACCAAAGGGAATTGTAAAGACAGATCTTCTGGAGTATCTTTTCGCCCCGCCTTATATTCACTATATTGATTATGCCTAAATGTTGGTTTTCCAGTATCAAAAGCAACTAATATATACTTTGGATTTTCTTTTTCCATAACCTTTTGAAACATATTAATAAAAGCCAACAAAGCATTTGTCGGAACTCCACTTCTTGTTCTTAATATTTGACCATAACTAGTTGCATAATACGCTCTAAACAGCAATGAATTACCATCAATTAATATCATTTTATCCATTTAATAATTCCTCCATATTTTTTTCAAAAAGAATTTTTCTCGCAATTATATTTACATTTAATTTAAATTGAATATATCCTTCAATTGTATAAAATTTTCCTACCACTAACTCTTTTTTTAATCGACTATATATATCAGGAAACAAAATTACTTCTATTGACGAAGTTTCATCAATGCATGAAAGAAATGCCATTTCTTCTCCTACTTTAGTCTTTGAAATATAAATATTATCCAAATACACTAAAACTTTCACATTATTTTTTTCTTTTAAATTTAAGCACTCGCTTATTGAATAATACTTTGCTAAATGTAATTTATTTCTAAGCTTAACTAAAGGAATAGGACTAACAATTAAACCCATTACTTCTTTTTCCATTAAAATACTATCCATCAATGGAATATCATAATTAACAATTTGTGGACGAGGTGCTAATGAATAATCTATATTTATCTGTTCACCTAAAGTTGTTGTAATCAAACTGCAATATTGAAGCATTGACATTAAATTTGCTAATAATGTTTTTTTATTTAATCCAAAGCAAGAACAAGCGCCTGCCATTATTAAATTCCGATACTGTTCTTCATTGCCACCATAAATTAATGTTCTTGCAATAAAATCTAAAATAGAAGTAAATTTTGCTTTTGCTCGTTCTCTTATAATATTTTGAACGAATGCAATGTTTAATCCCTTAATTGAAGTTAATGGAAAAATAATTTGCTTATTAAATATTTTAAATTCATCAGTTGAATAAAGAATATTAGGACACAAAAAATTAATCCCTTGTTTTTTAGCACTATTTAAATAATCTAAAAATTTTGTATCTTTGCTAAAATTGCCTTTGAACATATTTAAAATACCACAATAAAAAGACAATGGATAATAAGATTTTATGTAAGCCATTTGATAAGATAAATATGTATATGAAACAGAATGAGCCTTATTAAAACCATAATCTGCAAATTTAACAATTAAATTAAATATATCTTTTGCCAAGTCTATACTATATTTATTATTAACTGCACCATTTATAAAATCAGACTCAATACTTTTTAATTTATTTAATTCTTTTTTGCCAATGGCACGTCTTACTAAATCGGCTTTTCCTAAACTAAAGCCGGCCATTACTTGTAATATTTGCATAATTTGTTCTTGATAAACAATAATACCATATGTTTCTTTTAAAATAGGTTCTAAATCCTTATGTAAATATGTAATTGGTTCTTTTCCATGTTTTCTTCTTTCATAAACTTCAATTTGATCCATTGGTCCAGGTCTAAATAAAGCTATTATTGCCACTAAATCCATAAAGCAAGTTGGCTTAATTAAATTAATAACCTTTTGCATACCTTTTGATTCAAATTGAAATACACCAAAAGTTGAAAATTTCACCATATCAGAATATACTCTTGGATCCTCATAATTAATATTTCTTAAGTTAAAGTTAGCATCTTCAGACACCAAAATATTATTTAAGCAATTTTGAATAATACTTAAATTTTTTAAAGCTAACAAGTCCATCTTAAGTAGTCCTGTTCTTTCTAATTTTAACATATCCATCGAAGTAACCATTGTATTTTCATCTTGATAATATACCGGAATATTATTAAATAACTCATCTTGACTTAAAACTATACCAGCAGCATGAATTGTAGTTTGACGAGGTAAACCTTCAATTTCTAAGGCATTATTATATATTTTTTGATAAATATCTCGTGAATTGACATACTTTCTAAAATTATTATTATTTATATAAATATTCCTTAAATTACTCTCATGAGATACATCAGGAATACTTCTTAAAAAGGCATCTATTTCATATTGTGATAATCCATATACTTTAGCAACATCTCTTAATGCTTGTTTAACTTTAAAAGTAGATAAAGCTAATACATGAGATACTTTATCTTTTCCATATTTATTTTTTAAATATTCAATAACTTCTTCACGCCTAGTATCCAAAAAATCAACATCAATATCAGGCATTGAAACTCTTTCAGGATTTAAAAACCTTTCAAATAATAAATTATATTGAAGTGGGTCAATTTCCGTAATTCCTAAAGAGTAGGCAACCAAGCTTGCAGCACCACTACCTCTACCAGGCCCTACTAAAATACCATTTTTCTTTGCAAAAAAAACATAGTCATATACAATTAAAAAATAATCAGTAAATCCCATTTTTTGAATTATGTTTAATTCATATAATAATCTATTTGCATAATTCGAGGTAATTTTACCATTTAGTCTTTTTTCCAATCCCTTTTTACATAGTGCTATTAAAAAATCTTTTTTATTCCCCTTTTCTTTATCCCATGGATATGAAGGCAACATCGCTTGATGCTTATCTAAATTGACTTTGCATTTAACAGCAAGTCTATTAACTTCTTCAATTTCATCTTTATCAAAAAATCTAATAATATCCTTATTTGATAAATAAAAACAATTTTCAAAATTAGAAGCAACTTCTTCAATTTTCACACCATTTTTTATTGCATTTAATACTCTTAAAGTAGCAATATCTTTTTCTGTACCACATCTAATTTCTGGAAAATATAAACGAGGAATAAAATTTTCCTTAGCTAAACTTCTTAACAAATTAACTCTATCTTCATTAAAATCTAATTCAATGCCTAAATATACTAATGAATATATCTTTTTTAATAAATATACATAATTATTAAAATAAATCGAATTTAATCTTGTATTACTATTAAATGGCCCATTTATCGAAGGAATAATTGCCGCAATTCCTTTTCCATACTCTTGTATTTCTTCAAACAAAACAGGAGTTATTTTAGATTTACTAACCAAATTTGATAATTTACACAAATTTTTATAGCCAATATCATCTAGTGCAATTAAACATAATGAATGAATATTGTCATCATAATTTACCTTAATTTCTACCCCAAAAATTGCTGTTAACGAATTTTTTTTACAAAGTTCATCTAATTCGTAATAAGAAAACATTACATTTTTATCACAAATACATACATATGATTCATTATGCTTAATTGCATTATTTACAATATCTTCCACTTTTAAGGAACTATAAAAAAAGGAATAACAAGATTTAATGTTTAAATGAATCATATATATTCCTCCTATTCTATCAAAATAACTATTTTTATTATAACCCAATCACCCTTTTATTTCAATCTTATTGAAATATGAATATCACACATAAATTAATATATGCCTTAAAAAAATTAATAAAGCATGTTATAATTAAAGCGGTGATATAAATGAGCAAAAGAATTGAATTATTAGCTCCAGCAGCAGATTTTGAATGTTTAAAAGCAGCTATAAGTGCAGGAGCAACAAGTGTATATTTAGGTGTTGGCAAAATGAATGCTAGACAATATGCTACAAACTTTTCAATTGAAGAATTAAAAAGTGCTCTTTTCTATGCTCATATTCGTAATGTAAAAATTTTTGTTGCTCTAAATATTTTATTTTCTGACAATCAATTAAATGATGTTTATGAATTAATTGATAAATTATATTTATTAGGAGTCGATGGACTAATTATTCAAGATTTTGGAATTCTTAATTATGTCTTAAATCAATATCCAGATTGGTTTATTTCCGCAAGTACCCAAATGAGCATTGACTCTCTAGAAGGAGTTAAATTTCTAGAAAAGATAGGTGTCAAAAGAGTTGTATTAGCACGAGAATGCAATATTCAGCAAATAAATTATATCAAGCAAAATACGAATATAGAAATTGAAGTATTTGGACATGGTGCCTTATGCGTATGTGTATCAGGACAATGTTTGTTAAGTCATCATATTGGAGCAAGAAGTGGAAATCGTGGTACATGTGCTCAACCATGTCGAAAAAAATATCAACTGATTAACATAAATACTAACACTAAAATTTCTGAATTATGTTATTTATTAAGTATGAAAGACTTAAAAACAATTGATAGACTTCCAGAACTAATAAATACAAATATCGACAGTCTTAAAATTGAAGGACGAATGAAATCAAGTCAATATGTTTATAATATTGTATCTCACTATGCAAATGCCTTAGAAAACCCAACAATTCCAATAAATGATAGTAAATTAAACTACACTTTTCAAAGAACATTCACATCTGGACATTTATTTAATAGCGATGTGAGTAATATAGTAAATCGTACTAGACCAAATCATGTAGGAATGGAAATAGGAAAAGTAAATAAAGTCCTAGCAAATGGCAAAATTGAAATTTTTATCTCAGAAAAATTATTTCAAAATGATTTCATAAGAATTGAAACAAAAAATAAAGATATTGAATATAAAATAGCCAAATTATATGATAAAAATAACAATCTCATAAATCATATAGAAAATGGAATAGCCTATATTAAAATACAAGAAAAACCATTGGCTAACGATAAAATATTTTTAACAGATTCATTTAATTTTAATAAAGAAATAGTTAAACTTTATCCCTGTGAATATAAAAGATTACCCTTATTTTTCACTATTAAAGGGCAAATAAATGATTATTTAAAATTAATAGTTTACGATGATAATGGCATTATTGTTGAAGTATTAAGCACTGTTTTATTAGAACAAGCAACAAATTTAACTTTAACTCATGAAAGAATAAAAATGCAATTAAATAAATTAAATGATACGCCTTATTATTTAAAAAAATGCATTATTAATATACCAAACAACGCTTATATTCCAATTAAGGAACTTAATGAATTAAGAAGAAAAGCAATTAAATTATTAAATGAAAAAAAATGCTACATTTCTCGCCAAAGTAACATTTTAAAAATTGAAAAAAAGAAAAATATAAATGCTCCATTGAACACTAAATATATTCTTACAGCATATGTTCATACTAAAGAACAATATGATGCATGTAAAGAAAAAGGAATTGAACATATTTATTTTAAAAATGTAATTGAAGAAGCACATGAAAATTATAATATTGATTTTAATAGTGAATTACTTATAGGAAATTATGGAGGCCTTAATTTAAGTAAGAAGGCACTATCAATTGCTAATCATAATTTAAATTGCTATAATCATACATCATTATATGAATTAAGCAAATATTGTGAAAGAGTAACTATGTCATTAGAAATTGAATGTGACGATTTGATAAATATAGTAAAAAACTACATTAATAATTATGAATTAATACCAAACATAGAATATGTTATCTATGGAAAAATCAACTTAATGACTGCTAAATATTGTCCACTAAAACATTATAATCAATGTGGATTATGTAAAAATAATCATTATATTTTAAAAGATGAATATGGTTCTTTTCCAATTTATACTGATAATAATTGCTATTTACATATTTTATCAAATAAACCACTCAACCGTAAAAAAGATATTATTAAACTTCTTCCTTATGTTTCTTATTTTAGACTAAACTTTACTGATGAAAGTAAGATAGAAACTTTAAAAATAATAGATTTATATAATAAAATTTAACTATTTTAATATAAATCAAATACAAAATAAAAAGGTTTAAAGTGAAATAGTCACTCTGAACTTGTAAGATAAAAGTAGACAATGTACAAAAAAGGCAAAAATGTACAAA
>CAZYEI010000031.1:0-14708 GCA_964646425.1 uncultured Eubacteriales bacterium
GCATATTATGTAATATAGAAACATAATATTATAGTGCTTAAAAGGATAAGACAGGTACGGCACAAATTCCTACTGGCAGTGGAGGATATTTAGATGGTCAATATATTTTATCATTCATTGGTGCTGCTCCAATGAATGATCCTAAAATTGTGGTTTATGTTTGTCTTGATCAACCAAAAAATAAAATACAATATGGTGGTACTGTAGCATCTCCAATTGTCAAATTGATATTAGAGGATGTACTTCCATATCTAAATATTCCTAAACAAACAGGTGGTATGGAAAAAGAGTATACATGGATGGATACAAAAATATATACTGTAGATAATTATATTGGAAAAAAGAAAAGTGAGTTAAAGTCACAATATTTTAAGTTCGAATTTCAAGGCGAAGGTGATTATGTAATTGATCAGCTTCCAAGTGTTGGTACAAGATTAGAAGCAGGAAAAAAGATTATTATAATGCTAGGAGATTCTTAATATGAAGATATCAAAAATAATGGAAAAATTAGCAATAAATGATTTTAAAAATGATGGTGAAATCAATAGGGTTGTTACAAATTCTAATGATATTAAATCTGGAGATATTTTTTTAGCAATAAAAGGTAATTTATATAATGGAAATGACTATATTGATAAAGTAATTGAAAAAGGCTGTAAATGTATTTTTAGTGAACAAATATCGAATAATTTTACAATAAAGACTGATAATATATTGGAAATAAAAGATAAATTAATTGAATTATTATATAAAGATATCTACGAAAAATGTTTTTTTATTGGGGTTACAGGAACAAATGGTAAAACAACAACTACTCATATCATATACGAAGTTTTAAAAAAATATGTCGATTCTCCTATAATACTTGTGGGAACAAATGGAATATATTTTAATAATCATAAAACTGAGATTGAAAATACTACTCCAGATGAATTAGTGATATTTAATTTTATAAAAGAAAATATAAATGATAATGAAAAAGTATATATAGTAATGGAAGTGTCAAGTCATGCTTTAAGTCTAAATAGATTAAATCATATTACTTTTGATATTGCAGTTTTTCTTAATCTTTCACATGAACACTTGGATTATTATAATAATATGACTAATTATGCTAATGCAAAAGCACTTCTCTTTAATAAAGTAAAAGAATCTGGTACTGCTATAATCAATCTTGATGATCAATATGCTTATAAAATGATTAATTTAGCAAATAAAAATATATTTTTTGGAAAAAAGTATCGACTTAATCAATTCATAATCAATAAAAGTGACTTAAAAGAATTAATATTTAATTATAATGGAGAAAATTATAAGTTACCAATCATTGGGAATTATAATGCGTATAATGCATGTGCTGCTATTAATGTTTTAAAAATATTAAATATTAGTACTGATGATATAAAGGAAGGATTAGAAAATTTAAAGCAAATTTCTGGGAGAATGGAATTACATATATATAATAATAAAAATATAATTATTGATTTTGCTCATACTCCACTTGCAATGAAAAATGTTTTGACATTTGTAAGGTCGCTTACATGTAATAAAATAGTTACTTTGTTTGGCTGTGGAGGAAATAGAGATAAAGATAAAAGACCTAAAATGATGGAGGTTGCTTCATTATATAGTGATGAAGTATATCTAACTAGTGATAATCCTAGATTTGAAGATCCGTTAGATATCATTAAAGATACATTAATAGGAATGAAAAATGATCAAGTCCATTTATTTATTGATCGAAGACTGGCAATTCGTAATGCAGTGAAAAATTTAAATAAAGATGAATACTTATTAATTTTGGGAAAAGGTCATGAAAATTTCCAAATTGTATTGGATAAGAAAATAAGATTTAATGATCTTGAAGAGGTGGAAAAATGGATTTAAAAATAAATTTATTTTTTAAATATGTTGGTGCTTTTTTTACCTCATTTTTATTATCGTTAGTAATTAATAAAATAATTATTAAAATATTTAGATATAAAAATTGGACACAGGGAGAAAGAAAATATTTACAAACACATATAATAAAGGAAGGAACACCTAGTCTTGGAGGTTTAGGAATTATTTTATCATCACTAATAGCTCTATCTATCTTTTCAGATTTAACTAATTTAAGTAGAGAAATATTAGCTATTATATTTACCTTTGTTTCATTTGGTATTGTTGGATTAATAGATGATTTTAAAAAAATAAAAAATAGAAAAGAAGATGGATTATCAGGAAAAAAAAGACTTTTTTTAGAGGGGATAATTGTTTTATATATGCTGGTAATCTTAGATTATAATGTAAATGATTTTATAAACTCTAGGATTAGTTTTTTTGATACTTATATATATTTCGGAAGTTTATTTATTCCATTAATTATGTTTACAATTGTTGGATGTGCGAATAGTGTAAACCTAAGTGATGGTTTAGATGGCTTGTCTAGTGGATTAGTCGTATGTGCAATTTTACCATTCGCAATAATTTCAATTAAAAATAATGAAATAATAATCGCTACTTTTATTTTGACAATTATTGGTGCAATATTAGGATTTATGTTTTATAATCTTTACCCTGCTAAAATATTTATGGGTGATACTGGATCTTTATCATTGGGTGCATTAATTGCATGTGTTAGCATATATTTAGATAAAATATATGTTTTACCGATTGCAGCATTTATTTTTATATTAGAGACATTTAGTGTTATTGTTCAAGTATTATATTATAAAAAAACCAAAAAAAGACTTTTTTTAATGACTCCTTTTCACCATCATTATGAAAAAAAAGGAATTAAAGAATATCGTATTGTTAATTATTTTTGGTTATTTGGAATATTATTATCAATTTTATCGGCATTAATGGGAGGAATTCTATGAATGTTTTAATAATTGGAGCTGGTATAAGTGCTGTTGCAGCATATAATTTAGCAAATAAAGTAGGAGATAAACCTACCTTATTAATTTCAAAAAAAGAAGTATCTAAAGTAAAAGATAAAAAATATATTTTTAATCAAAATTTAAAAAAGATAATTAATAATTACGATTTATTTGTTATAAGTCCTGGCGTTTATTTTGATGATTTTCGTCTGTGTATTTTAAAAGAAAATAAGAAAATAATTATTAGTGAAATAGAGTATGCTTTTATAAATATGAAATCGAAACCAATTATAATTAGTGTAACAGGAACAAATGGAAAAACAACTATTGTAGAAGGAATATACAATATTTTAAATAAGCTAAATTATCCTGTATATAAAGGTGGAAATATTGGCATCGCATTTAGCGATATTGTTTTAGAATTGAAGGATAATGATTATTTAATATTAGAAGTTTCAAATTTTCAATTGGAATATATTGTAAAATTTAAACCAAATATTGCAATTATTACGAATATTACCCCAAATCACTTAGATCATATGAAAAGTTTTGAACACTATATTAATTCAAAACAAAATATATATTTAAATATGAATAAAAATGATATTTTAATTTATAACAAAAATATAGAAAAGTACATAAAATTTCAAGGAAATAAAATAATTTTTCAAAACACAAATAATCATTTTGAGACAGATAAATTAATAATAAATATAGTGTTAAAAACTTTGGACATTAAAAATTATAAAAAATATCTAGATAATTATGAAGGTGTAAAATATCGGTTTCAAAAGATTAATGATTTTTTATATCACGATGGAAAATCAACAACACCTGAAGCAATATTAAATGCGATTAAGACAATTAATAATAACAAAAATCTAGTTTTAATATTTGGTGGAAAAAATAAAAATTTATCATTTGCTGATGTTTTAAAAGAAGATATTAAAAAATATATTGTATATGGAGAATTAGCTAAAGAAATAAATAATGATAAAGTTGTTAAAGTGAATACTTTAAAAGATGCAGTAGAATTTTTCAATGATATTAGTGATGACAAAACAATTTTACTTTATTCTCCAGGATGCTCTAGTTTTGATCAATATAATAATTTTCTTGAAAGATGTGAAGAATTTGACGCTTTAATAAAAACTTTGAAAATCAACAAAAATAAGTAAATTGCTTATTTTTGAAAAGTTGTTTTGTACTGACAACCATAAACTTAATATTGTGAAAGGAGAATGTATAATTATAAGTACAATTAATTATACTAAAATTTATGTTAAAACTTTCAAGAGAAGCCAAAGTTGTTTTAGTTTTAAGTCTACTATTAACTTTTTTTGGTATATATATGGTTTATAGTGCTTCAAGAGTTTGGGCATTAGAAAAATATGGAGATTCGCTTTATTTTTTTAAACGCCAAATTTTATTTGCGATTTTAGGCTTTTTAGTTTTATATTTGCTGTATCGTCTTCCATTAGAACGATTAATAGAAAAAAGTTTTTTGTTTTTAATAATATCTTTTGTATTATTAATTTTAGTATTGATTCCAGGGATTGGCATAAAAAGAAATGGTAGTCAAAGTTGGATTGGAATTGGAATAATTGCTTTTCAACCATCAGAAATTTTTAAAATTGCGGCGATATTATTTGTGAGTAAGTGTTTGGCCAAATATTTTCCACAAACGAAATATTTTTTTAAGAGCATTGTGCCAATATTACTTCCTTCATTAATTGGCTTTTTATTAATTATGTTACAACCAGATTTGGGTACTGGGATTGTGTTATTGTTATCAATTGTAATTATGACGATGATTTCTAAGGCAAAATTTAAAAACTATATAAGATTGGGTATAATTGCAATTGGTGCATTTTCTATATTAATTATTACAAAACCATATCGTATTCAAAGAATTACTGCATTTGTTAATCCTTTTGAAGATCCTTTGGGAAGCGGTTTTCAAATAATACAATCATTATATGCGATTGGACCTGGTGGATTGTTAGGACTTGGAATAGATGAAAGTATTCAAAAACATTTTTATTTACCTGAACCACAAACAGACTTTATTTTTGCGATTGTTTGTGAAGAATTTGGACTTATTGGTGCTTTAATCTTGATTTTATTATTTGGCTATTTATTATATTATGGCTTAAAAATTGCAGTGTTATCAAAAAATTTATCTTTTTGCTTTTTAAGTGTAGGTATAATATCCTTGATTGGAATACAAATTATCATAAATTTAGGAGTAGTTGTTGGCTTACTTCCCGTAACTGGAATAACATTACCATTTATTTCATATGGTGGTACTTCTTTAATTATGGTATTAGGCTCAATTGGCTTGTTATTAAATGCAGGAAAGAAGGAAAATCTTATATGAATTTTTTGTTTGTAGGTGGTGGTAGTGGAGGACATTTTTTTCCATGTATTGAACTAATAAAATTTTTTCAAAAAAAAAATCACAAATGTTTTTATATTGGTGGAATAAATAAGTATGAATATCAAAAAAAAGAGCTTATTCCGTGCAATTGTATTTTTGTTGAATTATTTGGCTTTCAAAATAATATAAAATCTTTTTATAAATTTGCATTTTCATATTTTAAAAGTAAGGATAAAATAAAAAAATATATAATAGACAATAAAATAGATAAGGTGATTTTGTTTGGAAATTTTGAATCACTAATAATTGGAATGATAGCATTTAAGTTAAAAATCCCATATTTTATTCACGAACAAAATGCTATTCTAGGGCGAAGCAATAAAATATTACAATTAAAGGCAACGAAAATTTTTACAGTCTTTAATGAAACAAAATTTTTAAAAAATAATAAAAGTGTTAGAGTGGGAAATCCAAGAATGAAGAAAAATTTCCATATTTGTAAGGGAAAAAGGATTCTTGTAATTATGGGAAGTTTAGGATCTTCGTCGCTTATAAAAAAAATGATGAATTATTTTAATGATAATGTAAAATATGATATTACAATTGTTTTAGGAAATAATATAAAAGAATTTAAGTCTACAAAAGGTTATAAAGTTATTCCTTTTTTTGATCATAAAAAAGATAGTTTTAATAATTATGATTTTATTATTACTAGAGGTGGTGCAACTACGCTTTCAGAAATATCAGGATATGCAATTCCATGCTTAATTATTCCAAGCCCATATGTTATAAACAACCATCAAGAAATTAATGCAATTTCATTTATTAATGAAGCAGGAGGAGAATATCTTTTAGAAGAAAGAATAACCAAAGAAATAATTACTGGGATAATTGATAAATATTTAGATAATAAAAAAAGATATAGTGAAACACAATTTAATTTATATAAATTTGCATTAAATAATTCATGTGAAAGGATGTATACAGAGATTGTATGAATAAGCGAAAAAGTATAAATAAATTTCTAAAAAATAATAATTATAAATTTATGGAGAATTACTCAATAAAAAAATTAACAACTATTGGAGTTGGAGGAATTGCAAATTATGTCGTATATCCATTAAACATTCAAGAGTTTATCAGGTTAATAAAATATTGTAGATTAAAAAAAATAAAATATGAAATACTTGGAAATGGTAGCAATGTTTTATATAGTGATTATCGTTTCAAAGGTGTAGTTATTTCTACAATATATTTATCAAGAATATTTGTTAAGGATGACTTAATTATTGCAATGTGTGGTACAAAACTTCCGTATTTAGCATATTTGGCAATGCAAAAAGAAATATCAAATTTTGAAAGTATAGCATTAATTCCCGGAACAGTTGGGGCATCCGTTTGTATAAATGCTGGTGCTTTTGGCAAAACAATAGGCGATACAGTTATTGAAGTAATTGCTTTAGATAATGAAGGAAATGTTCAAATAATCAAAAAAGCAGATTTAAATTTTTCGTATCGCAATAGTAAACTTAAAACAGAAAAATATGTAGTTTTAATAGCTATTTTACGAGGAAATAAAGGACAAAAAAATGAAATCAAATCATTAATGGATTTATATTTAAATGAAAGGTTAAAATCTCAACCATTATATGAAAAAAACTTTGGTTCGATTTTTAAAAATCCTGATGATAAGAAAGTATATCAAATAATTAAAGATTGCCAGCTAGAGAATTATTCCTACAATAATGTTAAATTGTCTAAAAAACATTCAAATTTTCTCCAAATATCGACTAATAATTGTGCAAAAGATATTTTATATTTTATTGAAAATCTAAGGGAAAAAGTGTACAATAAAATTGGTATATTGTTGGATAACGAAGTTATCTTAGTGAATTGGAGGAAAAAGGATGTTAAAAGATTCAAAAATAGAAGCAAATGAATTTGATAATCTTGCATTTTCTGAAGATTCATTACAAAGATATTTAAAAGAAAGAAAAATTGGCTTTATTAAAAGATTTAGTATTTTAGTAGTTTTATGGTTATTAATTATTGGATATTTTGTATCTCCGATTTCAAAAGTGGGTACTCCTAAGGTTACCGGAATAAAAAATTTAACAATTTCTGATATCATCGACATTGCTCGAGTTAATTCTACTGACTATTTATGGGATAATAATACAGAAGAGCAAGTTGAGTTATTAGCACGACATCCTTTAATTAAAGATGTTGAAATTACTGTAAATATTTTTGGAATGTATATTGAAATTGAAGAAACATATCCGATTGCTAAAATTCAAAGTTCATCAACAGGTAGCAATCTTGCTGATTTTAACTATTACTTTAGCGATTTATCCTTAGTAGATGGTGAAACTGTATTTCAAAGTAATTCATTAACAAGTGCAATTACCAATATGGCAAATTTGCCTTTAATTAGTAATATCGATAACAATGAAATAATCAATTCGATTTTAAAACAATTGGTCGGAATTGATTATAATATATTACAAAATATTATCGAAATTTCATATGATAAAAATTATCTTGAAACAAATCAAATTGATGTGGTATGTTTAAAAATCGCCAAAAAATATTTGAATTTGGATGCTGATTTAATTTTATATGTTGATATGAATAGAGTAGCATATAAAATTAATGAAGACCATCTTAGAATAATTGCCAAATATATCAAATCAAGTGCCAAACTTGACGACTCAAATTATTGTTTAAGTTATTTAAGCAATGAAACAGCAAGTTGTAAATATATTGTTCGTTAGTAATTGGGAGGAAAAGCAATGGAAAAAAATTTTTATGCCGCAATCGATATTGGAGAAAAAAATATTAAAGTTGTTGTTGCTAACTATGCTTATGGACAAATTTCTGTTTGTGCTTCTAATATTGTTAAAACGCAAGGAATAAGCAATGGCGAAATTGTAAATAGAAAAGATGTTTTACAATCTTTGGAATTAGCAATTGGCCCGATTAAAGAACAGGGATATGATGTATCGCAAGCCTTATTAGTTTTGCCATCATCTAAAATGAAAATTTATCGTAAAAGATCAACAATTGAAATTGTAGCTACTGATAAAAGAATTACGAGTAGAGATGTAAAAGAATTAAAACAAACATTTCAAAGGAGTACTATTCCATTAGATGAAATGATTGTAAATATTATTCCGCTTCATTATTTACTAGATGATAAATTGGTTCAGGATACTAATCCAATTGGTTTAACAGCTTCTAAAGTGCAATTTGATGCAAGTGTTGTTACTTTACCAAAAACTATTGCTCGTGGCTATGTTGATTTAATTCAAGATTTAGGAATTGAAGTAATGGATGCTATTGTTTCAACATATGCTCTATATTCATTGATTCCATCATTGAAACAAAAAGAAAATGGTTGTATTCTTGTTGATATTGGTGGAAGAAACACAGTGATTGCCGATATTGCTAATTATCAAGTAATGAGAATTGAACAATTTAATTTTGGGGGACAGTATATTACAAATTCAATTGCAAAAGAATTTGGAATCACATTGGAAATTGCTGAATTCATTAAACAAAAATATGCAACATTAGAAAGTAGTTATGGTGAAGATATTGTTCTTTATAGTGATGATTTATTGCATGTTGAGATAACTGAACGAAAATTAGAAAATATTATTCAAAAATGTTGTAGCGAATTTTGCTTTGAAATAAACAATTTAATGACTAAATGGAGTATAGATACCCATGTCGTACCAATTATTTTTGTTGGTGGTGGTGCTAATCTTAAAGGATTAGAACATCGTTTTGCGGCTTTGGGTAATAAAAATACAATGAAGTATTTATCACCATTTATCGGTGCACGAGGTTTAGAATATTTAAGCTGTTTAGGTATAATAAAAAGATACATTGATGAGAACTCGAAATAAGGAGAAAAACTAACATGGAAGAAATAAATTATAATAGAGATAATAGTATGCAATATATTGTAAATATAAAAGTAGTTGGCGTAGGTGGTGGTGGCAATAATGCTGTTCATCATATGATGCAACAAGGATTAAAAGGCGTAGAATTTTATGCTGCTAATACTGATAGTCAATCACTTCTAAATTTTGATGAAGGTGATCGAATGTATATCGGTCAAAAATTAACCAAAGGACTTGGTGCCGGTGCTGATCCTGAAATCGGAAGAAAAGCAGCAGAGGAAAGCATTGATTCAATTCGTCAAACGTTGTCAGGAGCTGATATGGTATTTATTGCTGCAGGAATGGGGGGAGGTACTGGAACTGGTGCAGCTCCAGTTATCGCTCGTGTGGCTAAGGATTTAGGTGCCCTAACCATAGCAATCGTAACTACTCCATTCGGTTTTGAAGGTGCTAAAAGAAGAACATATGCCAGTGAAGGACTTCAAGAATTAAGGCCAAATGTTGATTCATTAATTGTTATTTCCAATGAAACTTTGCTGCAAATGTTTGGTAATGTTTCAATTAAAGATTCTTTTAAGAAAGCCGATGATATTTTATGCCAATCTGTTCATGCAATTACAAGTTTAATTAATGAAAAAGCTTTGATAAATTTAGATTTTGCTGATGTTCGTAATATTATGAAAGATAAAGGAACTGCGATGATTGGAATGGGAAAAGGTACTGGAGAATCAAAAGCAAGAGATGCTGCTACTCAAGCATTTGCTTCACCATTGCTTGGCTCAACAATAAAAGGAGCAAAAAATGCAATTGTAAATATTACGGGAGGAGCAGGCGTCACTTTGCAAGATGCTAATGAAGCAGTAGAAATTGTGCGTGAAGCTGCTGGTGATAACATTAATATTATTTTTGGAATTTCAATAGATGATCAAAATATTTTAACATCAAATGAAAGTCAAGATTATATGAAAGTAACTGTAATTGCGACAGAATTTAGTAGTGTAAGTCAATCTCATTCAGGTCTCGATAATAATTATCGTTCGGAAATTGTTAATGAGTTGCCAAAAGTAAATATTTTTGCAACTCCAATTCAAGAGCCTTCATTTGAAGAAACTCCAAATTTTATTGAAAATGATGGTGATGACGATAACGAGGTTTCATCATCATCAGATTTTGATTTTGCAATCCCATCTTTTTTAAGAAAAAAATAATTATATATAAAATAAAAAGAAGAAAAATTATTTTGAATTTTCCTTCTTTTTTTCTTCTTCTTTTTTTCTTTTTTCAGCTTCATATCTTTTCTTTAAGATGTTATCATCTAAGCGATCACCATAATTTAAATACTCTCTGCCTAGTAAAATTCCCATTACAAGTCCATTGAATGTCCCAAAAATAATACCAATTAACATTCCATTATCAAGTGCTTTTCTTAAAATTAATCCAATTAAGAAACCAAAAAATACTCCCAATAGTGTTCCACATAATATTGCTAGGGCAAACATATTTTGCCCATCTTTAAATTTCATAAAAAATGTTTTCACCTCTTATTGATATTATAAAATAAAAAAAATAAAAAAGAAATATAAATTAAAAAAGTTTTTACTTCTACCTTGCTTCGACATTTTTTATGATAACAATTTTATATAATATTAGCGAGGTGAAAAAAATGGATGTATATTTAGATTTAACTCTATTAATGAATTCATTGATTTATGGGTTTATATTTTTATATATAAGAAAAATTTCAGAAATTAAGTTTTCATTGGTAAGAAAAATTATAGTCATTTTTTTATTGCTAACTAAATTTTATTTTTTGCCAATAGTTCCAGGTGAATTTGCTTTTTTTTATTATATATATGATATTATCATTTATTTACTTTTGTTTAATAAAAAAAAGATATATACTTCGGTACTATTTATTTTTTTATATTATCTATTTTCAACTTTTTTTATGTTTATTGAACCACATATTTTATTTTATAAAAAATTATTGGTTATATCTTCACCAACTGCAACGCTTAAATTAATTTTTTTACCAATTCCATTATTATTAGGATACTATTGTTTAAGTATTTTAAAAAAGAAATATGTTCAATACAAATATTCCTATAACGGACAATTAAAATATCTTGATCAAATAGTTTCATTAAGAGGCTATCTTGACAGTGGAAATACATTATTAGTAAAAGGATTACCAGTTATTTTTATAAAAAGTAATTTAGGATTAAAACTTACAAGTGATGATACGATTTTAATTGAGTATATTACTGTCAACGGAATTAAAAATAAACAAGAGGGATACTTAGGTAAAATTGCTTTAAAAACAAAGAAAGATGTTATTATTAAACAAGTTATATTTAGTATAGTAAAAGGAGAACATAGTTTTCATAATTGTGATTGTCTTTTAAATGCGTATTTATTATAGGGGGAAAACATAATGTCATTTTTTATAAAAATAGTTAATTATTTAAGAAATGCTTTATTAAATGAAGATAATGAAGTCAATTAT
This sequence comes from uncultured Eubacteriales bacterium, assembly GCA_964646425.1. Classification (GTDB taxonomy): domain Bacteria; phylum Bacillota_I; class Bacilli_A; order RFN20; family JAISJY01; genus CAZYEI01. The sequence continues at coordinate 11,659 of CAZYEI010000031.1, forward strand.
ATAAATGGAAGTGAGTCGTTACCTTCACCACTTGAAAAAGAAATGGAAGAGTATTACATTGAAGAATTTTCAAAAGGATCTAGATATGCAAGAAACAAATTAATTGAGCATAATTTACGTCTTGTGGTATATGTTGCTAGAAAATATGAAACAAGTTTAACAAATCTTGAGGATTTAATAAGTATAGGAACTTTAGGACTTGTAAAGGCAATTCAAACCTATAAGAATGATAAGAATATTAAATTAGCAACTTATGCATCAAGATGCATTGAAAATGAAATATTGATGTATTTACGGAAAAGAAGTAGAAGTAAAAATGAAATTTCACTTGATGAGCCTTTAAATGTTGATTATGACGGCAATGAATTATTATTAGCAGACATTTTGTCAAATGATGAACAAGAAATAACTAATAAAATTGAAGAAGAGGAAAAAAGAAAAATTATGCTTGAAGCTATTGAAACGTTATCATCAAGAGAAAAAGAAATATTAACCTTAAGATATGGATTAGATAATGGCGAAGAAATGACTCAAAAGGATGTTGCGGACTTTTTGGGAATATCACAGTCCTATATTTCTAGACTTGAAAAACGGATTATTAAAAAACTTAAAATGCAATTGAATAAAACATAAAGTTTTGGTAAATACTCCTAGTAACTACTAGGAGGAAAAAATGGCAAAACACAAAGTAGAAATAACAGGTTTAAATACTGCAAAAATTAAAGTACTATCAAACGAGGAAATAAAAATATTATTACAAAAATCCAAAAATGGTGATATCAATGCTAGAAATAAATTAGTTGAAGGCAATTTAAAATTAGTTTTAAGTGTGATTCGAAAGTTTAAAGATCGAAACGAAAATTTGGATGATTTATTTCAAATTGGCTGTATTGGACTTATAAAAGCAATAGATAATTTTGATTTGTCACAGGAGGTGTTTTTTTCAACATATGCGGTTCCAATGATAATTGGTGAAATAAAAAGATATTTAAGAGATAACACTCAATTAAGAGTATCTAGACAACTAAAGGATTTAGCATATCGGGCACTTAAAGAAAAAGAAAAATATTTAAATAAGCATCAAAAAGAACCTAGTTTTGATGAATTGGCGAAAATATTAGACGTAAAAATATATGAACTCATTGAAGCACTAGATTCAACGATGAGTTTAGCTTCTATTTATGATCCCATATATAGTGAAAATGGCGATACAATTTTGCTACTTGATCAAATAAAAGATGAAACTGACTTATACGAAAAAACAATTAATCACATTACCTTAAAAGAAGGTGTTAAATATTTAGATGATATTCAAAAGAAAATTATTTTTCAGAGATATTATGATGGAAAAACTCAAATGGAAATAGCACAAGAATATAATATCTCACAAGCACAAGTTTCAAGAATTGAAAAAAATGCTTTAAAACAACTTAAAATGTTTTTTTAAAGCATTTTTTGTTTGAGAATATTTTTTTTTAGTATATAATATACAAAGAGGTGTATTTTATATGGTTAAAAGAACTAAGCGTTTTTTATTTCCAACAGAAGAAGATGAGGATTTATATTTAGCTGATAATATTGAAGAAGAAAATGGTATTTCTGATTCATTTAATAGTAATTCTTCTAGTGCTTTTACACCTGAATATCAACAAAGTTCCAACTTAAGAGATACTAAAGAACAAATAGAAACCAAAATATTTAAACCACAAAATTTTGCGGATGCTAAAGAAATTATGCAAAAAATGATAAAGTTTCATTCAGCTATTGTTGATATTTCTGATTTGCTTAATAGTGAACAAGGACAAAGAGAAGCTGAAAAAATAATTTGTTATTTATGTGGCGTAAGTGATGCTGTTGGTTTTGAGGTGAAAAAAATTAATTTATCAACATTCTTTTTTCAAGTAAAATAGAGGTTATGCTTGATAAATATGTATATTTATGGCATAATTAATTATGTTAAATCGATGATGAAGACAAGAGTTCCTAAGGAGTTTTATAGAGAATTGACGGTTGGTGCAAGTCAAAAAATGATTTAGTTACTTATCACTTCGGAGTGAAGAGACGAAAAATCTTTTCCGTTAACTGCGTTAAAGTAATTAAGTGCGTAAGTTTATTCTTACGAAAAAGGATGGTACCGCGATTAAAATCGTTCCTTAGCTGGAACGTTTTTTTTATTTTAATGAGGAGGATATTTATGGAAATTAAAAATTCATTAACCATGCCAAAGACTGGATTTGAAATGCGAGGAAATTTGGCACAAAAAGAACCTAAAATTTTAGAAAGGTGGAACAATTTAGATTTATATAATAAAATGCTAAAAAAGAATGAAAAACATCAGTCTTTTATTTTGCATGATGGACCTCCATATGCTAATGGTGATATTCATACTGGACACGCATTAAACAAAGCATTAAAGGATTTTATTATTCGTTATAAATTAATGTCTGGATATTATGCTCCATATATCCCTGGTTGGGATACACATGGACTTCCTATTGAAAATGCTTTAGGAAAGAAAGGCGTAAATCGTAAGACAATGCCTATATATGAATTTAGAGAAAAATGCCGTGAATATGCACTTCAACAAGTAGAACGTCAAAAAGCAGGATTTATTCGTTTAGGTAGTATTGGTGATTATAATCATCCTTATATAACATTGCAAAAAGAATTTGAAGGCAAACAAATTGAAATATTCTCAAAAATGGCATTAGATGGTTTAATTTACAAAGGCTTAAAACCAGTATATTGGTCACCTTCAAGTGAATCTGCATTAGCAGAAGCAGAAATTGAATATCATGATATAAAATCAACATCTATTTATGTCGCTTTTAAAATTAAAGATGGCAAAGGCGTATTAGCTGGTGATGAATCTTTTGTTATATGGACTACAACACCATGGACAATTCCAGCAAACTTAGCTATTTGTTTAAATGCCGAATATGAGTATGGTGTCTTTGAAACAAGCAATCGTGATAAATTAATATTTTTAAAAGAATTTGAAGATACTTTAACAAAAGAATTATCATTAGAGGATGTTAAATTATTAAAAA
>CAZYEI010000032.1:0-14258 GCA_964646425.1 uncultured Eubacteriales bacterium
AGCATATTAGTTGATAATTTTATATCTAGTGATTTGTTTGTAATTGTAGTGTTTATTATGGGAATATTTTATGGTATATTTATAATAGATTTTATTTATTCAATAGAATTAGTTAATAAAATAAAAAAAATAGCTGAAGAAAAAAGACTAATTGTTAAGTGGGATAACTTAAAATTAAAGATAAAAGAAGAATTAACTAAAGAGAAGATAAAATCATATTTTTTATCACCATTTAAATCACCATATAGTATAAAATCGCATTTAGAGAAATATATAGAAGAAAAGAAAAATAAATAGGAAGGAAGAATATAATGTTTAGAATTTTAATTGCAGAAGATGATGGGGAATTACGTCAATTATTTAAAAATGTACTTGTAAAAAATGGATATAGTGTAAAAAGTGTTGCCAATGGAGAAGAAGCATTAATTGAATTAAGTAAAAATTATTATGACTTACTAATTACAGATATTATGATGCCTCTTATCAATGGTTATGAATTAGTTAGCACAATGCGTGATAATGGAATTAATATTCCTGTAATGATGATAACTGCTAAGGATGCATTTGAAGATATGCGCCTTGGCTTTTTGTCTGGAAGTGATGAATATATGGTAAAACCTATTAATGTTAATGAGATGGTAATTCGTGTTAGTGCATTATTGCGTAGGGCACAAATGATAAATGAAAGAAAACAAATTATAGGTAATACTATATTGGAGTATGATACATTTACAGTACATAGCAATGAAGAATCTATAATCCTTCCTCTAAAAGAATTTCTGCTTTTGTATAAAATGGTTTCATATCCAGGACACATTTTTACTAGACAACAATTAATGCTTGATATTTGGGGATATGATTCTGAAAGTGATACTCATACTGTAGATGTCCACATTGAAAGATTAAGAAAAAAATTTAGAGATAATGTTGATTTTGAAATTGTTACAATGCGTGGTATTGGATATAAGGTGATTAAAAAATGAAAAAAATAAATATAGTTAAAAACTGGAAAAGTAAAAAAAGGTATAGTTTTCATTTTTATTTTGTTTTAATTACTACAGTTGTTGTAACAATAACAGAATGTTTATCACTATTATTTACAAATATATTTAATACTTATAAAGGACTTCCAACGATTTCGATAATTATGATATTAAGTATAATTATTGGTATAATTTTATCGATTCTTTTTGGTAAAGTTATTCTTATTCCAATAAATAATTTAAAAAAATTAATGAATGAGGTTGTAAATGGCAATTTAGATGTAAAAGTAGAAGAAAAAAGCAAAATTGATGAAGTGGAAGATATGTATCATTATTTTAATTTAATGATGAAAGAATTGAAATCAACTGAGATAATTCAATCCGATTTTATTGCCAATGTTTCACATGAATTTAAAACACCACTTAATGCAATAGATGGTTATGCTACATTATTATCTGATAAAGATTTAAGTGATGAAGAAAAAGAAAAATACATTGAAAAAATTATTTATAATTCAAGAAGAATGAATGAATTGATTGGCAATATTTTGTTGCTATCTAAGATTGATAATCAATCAATAGATTCCAAAAAAAATGAATACTCGTTGGATGAACAAATTAGGCAATCAATTGTTTTTTTAGAGCCTAAGTGGTCAGCTAAAAACATTGAATTTGACGTGGAATTAGAAAATGTAATGTTTTATGGAAATGAAAGTATAATGTTTCATGTATGGAATAATTTAATTGATAATGCTATTAAATTTAGTCCAATTAATGGTGTTATTAAAATAAGATTAGTTAATAAAAATAATAAAATATATTTTACTATTGATGATTTTGGCTCTGGAATATCTGATGAAGACAAAAAATATATTTTTAATAAATTTTATCAAGCAGATTCTTCGCATAGATCTGAAGGAAATGGCTTAGGATTAGCATTGGCAAGTAAAATTTTAAATTTAGTTGATGGTACAATTGAAGTTGAAAATTTATCTCCTACTGGCTGTCGCTTTATAGTTGTTTTGTAATTTGACTTGTACTTAAAAAAACATAATTTGACATTTTTCAACTTTTGTTGATGTTTAATTGATTTATATTTGATATTATTTTGCTAATATATTGTTGATATTTTTAAGGAGTAAAATTATGTTAAAGTTATATACAGACACAGATACAGATATTAATATTGAAGAAGCGAAAAAATACGGATATAAATTAATAAGTATGCCCTATATAATTAATGATAAAGAAATTAAACCATATGAAGATTTTGATACTTTTGATTATAAGGATTTTTATGATTCTTTAAGAAATGGTGTGTTGCCAACTACATGTGCAATTAATCCTAATAGATATATAGAGTATTTTGAAGATGAGTTTAAGAATGGAAATGATATATTGTATGTTCATTTTTCTAAGGCTATGAGTGGAACTTTTAATGCAATGAATTTGGCATATCAAGAATTAAAAGAAAAGTATCCAGATAGAAAACTTTATACAATAGATACAAAGGGGATTACAATTTTAAGTTATTTAATTGTCAAGGAAGTTGGCGATTTATATTTGCAAGGTAAAACAATTGATGAAATATTAGCGTGGTCTGATAAGGAAGTTAATCATTTTGCGACATATTTCTTTTCTGATAATTTAGATTTCTTTAGACGAAGTGGAAGAGTTAGTAATATTTCTGCCACTATGGGGAATTTAATTGGAGTAAAACCAATTATTTATATGGATGAAAATGGAATGATGACTAATGTAACTAAAGAAAGAGGAAGGCTTAATGCACTAAAAAGGCTAGTAAATTATGTTGCAGATTTAAATGTTGATATTTACAATCACCGTATAATTATTGGACATACTGATTCATTGGATTTAGCTAAACGTTTAGGTGAAATGTTAATAAATAAATATGGTGATAAATTAAATATTGAGTATGTGGTTGTTAATCCAACTGCAGGAAGCCATTGTGGACCAGATGCTGTAGGAGTTGCTTTTTATGCAAAGCATAAGTAAATAGATTATGATAGATATTAGAGAAGTAAAAACCAAAAAAGAACAAAGAGACTTTTTAAATTTCCCCTTAAAATTATATAAAAATAATCCTTACTTTGTTCCTCCTTTGTATATTGATGAAAAGAAAATATTTAATAAGGATTATCTTTATTTAGATCAAGCTGAAGCAATTTATTTTAATGCATATATGGATAGTAAAATGGTTGGAAGGATATCTGGCATAATTCAATTTGCTTCGAATAAAAAAAATAATGAAAAACGAGTAAGATTTACAAGATTTGATTCAATAAATAATCAAGATGTTGCTAATTCTTTATTTATGGCTGTTGAAAAATGGGCAAGAGAAAAAGGAATGGATATTATAGTAGGTCCACTTGGCTTTTCTGATTTAGAAAGAGAAGGTTTATTGATTGATGGCTTTGAAGAATTATCAACTTTCGAAGAACAATATAATTATTCATATTATCAAAATTTAATTGAAAATTATGGATTTGTAAAAGAAGTTGATTGGGTGGAAAGAAAGCTCTATGCTCCTAGTGTTAAAGATGAACGATTAGAACGAATCAGCAAGCTAATGTTGAAAAGGTATAATTTAAAATTTGGAGAAGCTAAAAACACTAAAGAATTTATTGCTAAATATGCTGATAAATTTTTTGATATTGTCGATAAGACATATATAGATATTTATGGTTCTGTTCCTTTTACTTCAGCAACAAGAAAACTTATGATTCAAAATTTTAAATTGATAGTTGATGTTAAACATGCTGCTGTAATTGTTGATGAAAACGATGAAGTTGTAGGGTTTGGTATTTGTTTTCCTAGTTTAGCTAAAGCTGTGCAAAAAAGTCAAGGACATTTGACACCAGCTGCTTTAGTTAGATTACTAAAAGCAATAAAGCGACCTAAAGTTTTAGACTTAGGTTTAATTGGTGTATTACCTGAATATCAAATGAAGGGGGTAAGCCCTGCAATTTTGGCGGAAGTAATGAAAATGTTAACTGATGGAGAAATTGAATATTGTGAAACAAATCTAAATTTAGAAACAAATTCAAATATTCAAAATCAATGGAAATCATTTAATAGTATTCTTCATAAAAGAAGAAGAGCATATGTAAAAACAATTGAAAAATAATTCTAATATTATTAAAGTATTATTTGTTTATAATTAAAGAGGAGATTGAATTTTTAGTGTTTAATCACTCTTTTTTTATTGAAAACTAAAATAATTAATAAATAGTTAATATTTAGAATATATATTTAAAATGAGTTAATATGATATTAATCTTTTTACTAAATGGTTTATAATTAGGTGATTAATACTTTTTATAAAAGGAGGAAATTGTAGCGATGTTAAAAATTCAAGAAATTAAAAAAGTTTATGGAGAAAATACAGATAATGCTGTTGTTGCGTTAAAAAAAGTTTCAATCGCTTTTAGAAAAAATGAATTTGTTTCTATCTTAGGACCGTCGGGTTGTGGAAAAACTACTTTGCTTAATATTATTGGAGGACTTGATAGATATACGTCTGGTGATTTAATTATAAATGGTAAATCTACTAAAAAGTATAATGATAGAGATTGGGATACTTATAGAAATCATTCGATTGGTTTTGTGTTTCAGTCATATAATTTAATTCCTCACTTAACTATTTTAGAAAATGTTGCATTGGCATTAACAATTGGTGGCATAGATTATTCGCAAAGAAAAGAGAAAGCTAAGGAAGCTTTAATTAAAGTGGGATTAGAAGCTAAATTAGATAAAAAGCCAAATGAATTATCAGGTGGACAAATGCAAAGAGTATCAATTGCGAGAGCATTAGTTAATGAACCGGATATTATCCTTGCTGATGAACCTACGGGAGCATTAGATAGTGAAACAAGTGTACAAGTAATGGATTTATTAAAAGAAATTGCTAAAGAAAAGCTTGTTATTATGGTTACTCACAATCCGGATTTAGCGTATAAATATTCTACAAGAATTATTAAGATGTTAGATGGTAATGTAATTGATGATTCAAATTCATATCTTGATGAAGTGGTAGAAAAAATTGATAATAAAAATAAGTTAAAAAGGAAAAAGAAATATTCATCAATGAATTTTATGACGGCATTCAAGTTAAGTGCATTAAATTTATTATCGAAAAAGAAAAGAACATTTATTACAGCACTAGCTTCATCAATAGGAATAATGGGAATAGCGATAATAATGTCAGTAAGCAATGGAATGCAAGATTATATTGATACGACAATGATGGATAGTGCTTCTTTTAATTATGTTTTAATTAATTCAAGTACACGAAAAATGCTTTCTATGGATGAAGAGGGAACAAATAGTATTAAAATAGAATTGGAAGAATATCCAGAAAATATAACTGGAATTATTCCATATGAAGAAAAGCAAATTGAAATTAAAAAACAAAGATTAGATGATGACTTTATAAATTATTTAGAAAAAAATACAAAAGATATGATTATCGACATTGCATACTCATATAATGTTAATCTAAATATTCTAACAAAGGAAAATGGAGATTTTAAATTAGTTTCAAATAGTAATTGGAGTGAAATGCTTGGTAATACGGATTATCTATCTAATTATTATACTGTTTTGGCAATGTCAGACGGTAAAGAAAACGGAATACCTAGCAGTGCTAATGAAGTAACTTTAGTTGTAGACAAATATAATCGTTTATCTACGAGTGTATTGGACTCATTAGGTATCTCGTATGATGAAAACTTTTCAATTATTAACTATGAGGAATTGCTTAATAAAGAATTTAGAGTAGTATTTAATGATGGATGGTATAACGAAACGAACTCTAACGGTATGACTATTTATCAAAGTGCCAATACATCTAATTATCGGGATGCTTATGAAAATAGTAATGGAATTACGGTTAAAATTACAAGTATTTTAAGGGAAAATAAAGATGCAAGTGCTTCTTGGCTATCAGCGGGAATTAATTATTCACCTAAGTTAACCGAATTAGTGCTAGCAAATAATAAAGCTTCAAAAGTTGCTCTTGCCCAATATAATAGCAAGGATATTGATATAACAACGGGAAATGCTTTTACTACAAGTGGCGGAGTTTTTGGCAGTATATTTGGTAGCAATGTAGTAACATATGATTCAATGCTTGAAAGTTTAGGATACACACAAACTCCAACATCAATAGTGATTTATCCAACAAATGTTGAAAATAGAGAAAATGTTATTAAAATATTAGATTCTTGGAATAATGTGAAAGAAGTTGAAGATGAAACAGCAATTGTTGATTATATAGATATGTCCTCAACATTAACGTCGATGCTTAGTTCAATAGTTAATGTTGTAACGTATGTTTTAATGGCTTTTTCAATAACTTCATTAGTTATTTCTTCAATTATGATAGCTATTATTATCTATGCTTCGGTTATTGAAAGAACAAAAGAAATCGGGGTTTTAAGATCGCTTGGGGCAAGAAAAAAAGATGTTGGAAGAATATTTGAAGCTGAAGCGATTATTTTAGGTTTAGTATCAGGAATAATAGCTATAATAGCTACAATTGGAATTAATGCTATAATAAATATGATATTAAATGCATTGCTTGGAGTAACTGGAATAGCAAAATTATCGATTTTAACGGCAATCGGATTAGTATTATTAAGTGCTGGCCTATTATTGATAGCAAGTTTAGTGCCGGCAAGAATTGCTTCTAAGAAAGAGCCTGCTGTTGCTTTGCGAACAGAATAATTATTAGATTATAAAAAATGGCTGTTATGATTTACTGTATTTTAAATTTCTTAATTTTTTTAAAAAGTAAAATTGAAAATTGACAATTGCTTATGTTGTAAATACAAAAAAAATGTGATAAAATACATAATGATTAATTATGGAGGTATATTATGAAAAAATTATTAACAATTTTGGCTGTTTTGCTGGCTTTAACATCATGTGGTGTAAATGGTTCTGGTAATGCTGGTGGAAATGGTTCAAATAATAGTACTGGAACTGGTTCTTGTGGTGGAAATTTAAATTTAGATGCTATCAATGAATATTTTAAAACTGATCCTGAATGGGCAAATTTAAATGCAAATGGTAATAAAGTAACATTGATTCCTTTTACACATATTAATGGACCTAAAGTTGAATGGAACTTTTTTGCAATAGTAAACTTTGAATATGATGCAACATTTTATTATAAGTATCAAGTTACATATTTATCATGTACTTGTCGTTCTGCCGAAGTTAATTATTGGCAAACAGCATATGTTGAATTATCTGTACCTAATAGTGGCGAAGCTGATGATATAAAATTAAGAACTTTATCATTTGATCTTGATAAACAAGGACACTATTTAGGTGGATTTTGGGGCGATTCTGGTGTAAACGGATATGATATTAATGGTACAGGAATGACATATGAAGGAATTAAAACTGGATTTATCCCATATTTGGTAGGAAAAACTAAAGCAGAAATAAGTCAATTAAGCACATATGATGATATTGATAAAGATACATTTAATACATGGGCTGAGGATAAAAATATTCAAGTATCATTATTAGGAAAAGATGAACCTGAATTAGTTACTTGGGATACATTTGTTGGTTCTTCAGTTTCTACAAATAATATTATTCGTATGATTAATGCTTTAATGGATTATCATGCTGCAAACAATATCTAAGATTAATAAATAAGTCAAGAATTTTTCTTGGCTTTTTAATTATTAATTTAATATGATATACTTATTTTTAAAAGAAGGAGGTATTTATTGTAATGAATCTTTTATTAAAACCAAATAAATATGATGCATTAATCGGTTCATTTTTATTATTATTAATTTTTTCATTAATTATATCTCTTTTTTCATTAAATAATTCATCTTCTAGTGACGATCACTATGTCTATATAAAATATAGAAATGAGTTGGTTTATCAAATGAATTTAGAACATGATGAAGTATTTACTCTATATCAAAATGATGAAAAGTATCATGACTTATTAGGGGATTTTGAAATTACAGTTAAAAATGGAAAAGTAGGTATAACAAATAATACTTGCCCTGAAGAATATTGTAAACATATTGGTTGGATTAATAGTAGGGGATATTCAATAATATGTGCTCCCAATAATGTTGTTATTGAAATAGGTAGTAAGGTAAATAATGATTGCGATTGGGGTGCATGTTTGCAATGAAAATTAAGCATTTATCAATATATGCATTAATGTTAGCGTTAGGTGTTATTGCAAATTATATTGAACATTTAATACCATTGCCATTTTTATATTTTGGAGTTAAACTTGGCTTAGCCAATGCGATTGGTTTAATTGTATTAAATTATATGGGAAAGAAGTCATATGTTTTTTATGGCCTAATGCGAGTTTTATTATCAGCATTGCTTTTTACTGGATTTGGTACAACTTTTTTGATTGCGTTAGGTGGCACAATTCTTGCTTCTTTTGCAACAATTTTAATTGTTACATTAACTAATGCTTCAATATATGGAATATCAATGTTTGGAGCTGTTTTCCACGGTATTGGACAAATAATAGTTGTTTGTATTTTATATCAAACTGTTCAGATGTTATGGTATGTACTTATCTTAGCTGTTTCAGGAACAATAACTGGAATATTAATGGCTTTTATCACATCGCTTATAATTAGTAAATTACCAAAAAAGTTGATTTAAAAAAAAGACAATTCATCAATAATATTTAATGAATTGTCTTTTTTGTTAATATTTTTGCTTTTTAATTGCTGAAATGTCATCAAAAGTTTGTTCAACTTCGTGAGGTTCAATAATTACATCACAATACTTTTCTTTGCATTCATCAAATTTTCTAATAGAATAAAATATAATTGCTGGAATTATAGTTGTTAAAGCACTTCCGATAATAAATGCAAATATATATTCTTCTGGGAAAATATCAAAATGTTCTAGAGCAATGGAAACGATTATTGTAATTGAAACTAATAAAGTAGTGGGAATTGAGGTATTTAATTTGTAATATTTTGAAAGAAACATAAATGGTAACTTTGCAAATATTAAAAACAAAAAGACTATTAGTGACATCCAAATAATGTTAGGCGTATTAATAAGTTGTGATAATGGTATTTTGACTCCAACTAAAATGAAAAATAAAGGTACAAATAGTCCGTAACCAACTTCTTCGATTTTTTCTTGTGAATGATGAGAAATATTTCCAGCTTTAATAATTGCACCAGCTAAAAAAGCTCCAAGAATAAATTCAGCACCAGCTTTATATGTGATTAGCATCATGCTTAATAAAATATAAGTAATTATTCTTATTGGTAATTGTGTAAAACCGTCAATTTCTTGTCTTAAAAACTTGGTAGGTGAATATTTTTCTATTAGATATATGGTGATTAAAATTCCAAATGCAATAATTAATAACCATGGTTCCTGATTACTGGTAATTCCATCAAAAATCATTAGTAAACTTAAAGAAATAATTGAAAATAATTCAGCGATAGTAGAATAAGTACAAATAATTTGTCCAATTGTTGTTTTAGCAAATGATTTCTCGTGGATAATAGGAATAACAACGGAAGCGAATGTACTGGAAAATAAAATTGTTACTAAAAGTATAGCTTCAATCTTATCTTTGATTTCGCTTATTTGCAGTGGGAATAATAAGAAGAATACAATACTTAATAATGATGATAATAATATTATAATACCCATTAATATCCAACTTATCTTAAAAACATTAATATTAAGGTCATCTTTGGCTTTCCTTTTAAATATTACGCTATAATCTGTATCTAATCCACTTAATAATAGCAGAAATCCCATTCCTATTGTATAAACACCTTCCATTAATGGAGAGGTAAACATTTCTTTTGATTTAGTAAAGCTACCTAAAATCATACCTATAATAATATGAATCGCAAAGGCAGGCACTTTTTTTATTTTAAAACGGGCAAGTATTATGGGGACAATTGAACAAATACCTAGCAAAATTGTTATTGGTATGAGTGAAAAAATGTCAAACCCATGTTCAGATAAAAACATAAATAAAAATCTCCTTTATCTTAATAATTATAACATAATAAAAATTATTTTGTAGATATATTTATGTATTAAATCATTGAACTTATTAAGCTTTTTTAATATAATTAAAAAAAGAAAGGGTGACTATAATGAAAAAACTAAAGATTTATTTTCTTCTTATTTTTATTGGAATTATCGCTTTTCTTTTTGGTTGCACTCAGTCTTCTAAATCTCCTTTAGAATTATCTTTTAATGAAATATATGTCCAAGTGGCAGAAACAATTAAATTAGATGTAGCTTCATCTATTGATGATGAAATAGTTTTTAAGAGTAGTGATACTAATGTTGCAACAGTAAATAATGAAGGCTTGATAACTGGTGTTAGCGAAGGACAAGCAATAATTAAAGTAATGCAAGGTAAATACTATCAAAATTGCGTAGTCAATGTTGGAATTCAAGAGCCTACAAAAATATATATATTATCTTATGATGATTTAAATTTAACATATGGTGATGAAAGTGTTAGTTTTAAAGTTATTTTTGACTCAATTGTGTCTAGTAATATTACATGTGATTGGTTTCTAAATAATAAATTGATTCAAGAATCAGCAAACGAGTTTAATTTTCTTCCAAATATAGCAGGAGATTATGAAATATATGCAAAATATAATAATATTCAAAGTAATATATTACATTTTAGTGTAAATAAAGCTGAGATAAGCGTTACTTCAAATGATATTTCTGTTCAATATCTTGAAGAAGAACATGAATTAAATTATCAAATTACAAGTGGAAAACTTTGTTATAGTGATTCTTTTACTGGACAACTTGTAAGAGAAGCAGGAACAGATGCTGGTATTTATAAAATTCTTCAAGGTAATTTAGATATAATCAATTTAGATGGAAATTCTGTTATTGATAATTATGATTTCACATTTACTAATGGAAATTATATTATCGAAAAAATTATGCAAGAAGAAATCAAAAATGATGATATTAGTTTTGATGTTACATCAACTAGTATAACCATTGAAAGCGAATTTATTAATTTAGAATATTCTTTAGATGGTGAAATATGGCAAGATATTAATACATTCAGCAACTTAAATTCTAATTCTGATTATTTAGTATTTATTCGCATTAAAGAAACGATAAATTATATTTCTAGTGGAGTGTTAGAATTAAATATCCATACCTTAAAACAATATCGAATTAATATGTATTCTCCAACGGGAAATCCTAATAATGATGAATATGTAGTATATGAATCATTGTTATATGACGAAGGAACTGCTATTGATTTAGCTTTATATTATCCTAATATTACTGGTTATACATTTAAAAATTATCGTTACATTTTAAATAATGAAGAAATTATGGATCAAAATAAAATTTGTGTTGAATCGTTAAATCAAGATATTAATGTTTATGCAATGTATGATATAAATATTTATAAAGTAGTTTTTGTTTCTTATGATAAGGAAGAGACATATAATTTCAAATATTTTGAACAGATTATTTTTCCAGCTGCAAATGAAAAAACGGGATATGTTTTTCTAAATTGGATAGATGAAAATGGTGATATTTATAGTGAAGACGATTATTTTTCAATAACAAAAGATTTAACTCTAACAGCTGAGTATGAGATGAAAAATTTTGTTGTAGCATTTTATAATTCTAGTCAAATGATTTATAGCGAAGTTGTCGCAGCTTATAGTGGCTTAAAAAGTATCCCTAATAATCCTAAACAAACTGGCTATAATTTTATCGGATGGAATACTAAACTTGATGGTAGTGGAATATATTATTATACATTATCTGATTTAGCTAAAGTAAAAAGTGATTTATATCTATTTGCAGTATATGAAATTACACAATATAAAGTAACATATTTGGATTATAATGGAACTTTGTTATTTGAAGAAATGGTTGATTATGGAAATAGAGCATTATATGATCAAATTCCTAAAAGAGATGGTTATATTTTTATTGGCTGGTCTTTTTCGCTAGATAAAATAACAGATAATATTGTTGTTAATGCACAATATCAAAAAATAGAAGATAGTGAGGAAAAAATATGAAAGAATCAATGTTAAGAAAATATGCTAAGCTTATTATAAAAGTTGGTGCAAATTTAAAAAAGAATCAAAAAGCAATTATATATGTTGATGTTGAAAATGCTGAATTTGCAAAATATGTTGTTGAAGAAGCGTATAAAGCAGGTGCTTCAGAGGTTGCAATTGAGTGGACTGATCAAAATTTAACGAAATTACATTATAAATATCAAAGCGAAGAAAGTCTTGCGGCAGTTCTTCCTTGGCAAGAAGAAAAAATGAAGCAAAGAGTAAAAGATTTACCAGCAATGATTCATTTAATTTCGAGTGATCCAGATGGATTAAAAGGAATTGATCAAGAAAAGGTAAAAAAAGTTAAAATAGCGCAATATCCATATATAAAAAAATATATTGAACCAATTGAGAATATGTATCAATGGACAATTGCAGCAGTTCCTGGAAAAATGTGGGCAAAAAAAGTATTTCCAAATGTTAGTGAAAAAAAAGCTATTTATCTTCTTTGGGATGCAATTTTAACTACATCTAGAGTTAAAGGTAAAACGCAAAAAAATTGGAAAGAACATAATGAACATTTATTGCAAAAATGTGAACTATTAAATGAGTACCATTTTAAATATTTGAAATATAAATCGAATAATGGTACAGATATAAAAATAGGTTTAAATCCAAATAATATTTGGCTTGGTGGTGGTGAAAAAACTTTAAATGGTCGCTTTTTTAATCCTAATATTCCAACTGAAGAATGTTTTGGCATGCCAATGCGAGATGATGTTAATGGTATTGTTTATTCATCAAAGCCATTGTCATATGCTGGCGAATTGATTGAAGATTTTTCATTGAAATTTGAAAATGGAAAAGTAGTAGAAGTTCATGCCCAAAAAAATGAAGAGTTATTAAAAAAATTAGTTTCCATGGATGAAGGTGCTTCATATCTTGGTGAAGTAGCTTTAGTACCTTATGATTCTCCGATTTCTCAAAGTGGTATTTTATTTTACGAAACACTATTTGATGAAAATGCAAGTTGTCATTTGGCATTAGGAAAAGGGTTTGCTAATAACTTTAAGAATTATGAAAATTTAAGTTATGAGCAAATGAAAAAAATGGGATTAAATGAATCTATTATTCATGTTGATTTCATGATAGGCACGAAAGATTTAGAAATTATAGGTATAGATTATAATAATAAAGAAATTTGCATCTTTAAAGATGGTAATTGGGAAATTTAGTTAATAATAAAGATAGATATTAATGTATCTGTCTTTTTTATTTGGAGATGATTTATATTAGTGAATCAAGAATTAATATAAAACTTAGGTATTTATTTTTATTTGAAATATTTTTGTCATTATTTAATATTTTTAGTTTGGGACTATTTTATCCTTTTTTTCTTTATTTACGTTATTATTTTATTTATTCAAAAACCCAAATAAGCAGCAAAATACTTAAATTTAAAGGAAATATATTTAATTTTTATTTACATTATCTTTTATGGTATTTTTTAACATTAATTACTTTTGGTATCTTTCATTTTTTTCTTGATTTTAAAATTTATAAATGGGCAGTGAATTCTACATACATAGAAGGAGAAGAAAAAGAATCCTTTTTTAATAAAAATTTTTTAGAATCTTTTCTTTTAAATGTTCTAGCTATTTTTATTATAATTATAACAGTCGGAATTGGTTATCCTTTTGCAAAGTGTATTAGATATCGTTGGCGGTTAAGAAATACAATTATTAGTGGAAAAAGACTAAAATTTATTGGTGATAGTAAAGATTTAACTAAAAAATATTTAAAATGGTTTTTATTAAGCGTTGTTACATTGGGCGTTTTTGCTATTTTCATTAATGTTTTAAATGAAAAATATCGAATAGAAAATACTGTTTTTGCAGAAAATATACCGGATAATGAAATAGAAATGAAGGAAAATAATGCAATTGAGTATACTTATTTAAATACAAATGAAACTTTATTTTTATTTATTATGGTATTGTCTGTATTTTCTCTCTTTCTTTTTGTGGCATATTTAATTAAAAAAATGTATTTTCTCCTTTTTATAATTGATCTAATTATAAGTATTGATTTGCTATTTTTATTTGATATTACTTTAATGTTCATGAGTAAATTGTTTGAACATAATCGAAAAATGATTTTTATATTTATTTTTCTTTTTGTTATGATTTTATTGTTA
>CAZYEI010000033.1:0-13856 GCA_964646425.1 uncultured Eubacteriales bacterium
TTCAACTGGTTGATTTAAATGTTCTTGATATAAATCGCTTTGGAATGATGATAATCTTACTGGTTCATATCCAGTTTGAATTGCCCAAATAGCAGAATTTTCTGTATTTGTAATGAATTTATAGAATAACCAAGCAGCAGCTGTTTGATATTTATCAATTTTACTATTTTGTAAGAATGTGATAGAAGGTCCTTGAGAAATTACAGCAGGATTTTCTGAATCATATTGAGGTAGAGAGTGAACTTCTACGTTAAATTCATAATCAGTACCTGATAATGCAGGAAGATTGTATTTAGTTCCGCCAGTTGAACCAACAGACATAATTAATTTTTGTTCAGTAAATTTTGTAGATGTATATGTATTATTTGGTAATGTTCCTTTTGTAGCAATTAATCCTTCATCATACCAACCCTTTAATTTCTTAACCATTGCCAATGCTTCATAATTTGCAAAATCATTACTTCCTTTAATAACACCATTAGTTTCTGTTAGGCTAGTATAAGGAATTCCTAATTGTTCAGATAAAGTAATAAATAAGTTATCATCTGAATCATATCCTAATGGAGTTATAGAACTATCAATTTGCTTAATCTTTCGACATAAGTTAATCATTGCAGTTAAATCATTTGGATTATCTTCATTTTCCCATTTTGTAGGAATAATTGGATCTCCTGTAGTTGTTCCATCTACTGTTAATTTATTTTTTTGCATCCATGTAGTATTCATAAATAAAACTTCAGTTGATTTTGTAAATGGTACTGAATAGACGCTTCCCTTATTGTCATATGAAGTTCCTTCTTTCCAGAAACCAGAAACAAAATCAGTTACGCCATCTTCTCTTCCTGTAGAAATACCATCATCGGCGCCAAAACCAATAACCGGATTATTAACATAATCATTTAATTTAACAGCTGCACCAGCATCTATATAATCAGCAACATGATCAGGATAAGCATAAGCCATAACTGGTGTTGTTTCAGCAGGAATAGCAGTTAAGATTTTTTCTCTTACATCAGCATAACCACCTTGTGAAGAATGGTCAATTGTAATATTTGGATAGATATCATTAAATCTTGTAATCATCGCATTTAAATATTCTTGGTTTGTAGCACCCATAGTATGCCAAAATGTAACAGTAATATTTCTTGTTTTTAATTCATTTAGATCAATATCTAAATCAACTGAAGGTACATCAGTTGTACTTGAACTTGATGTAGAATGTTTATTATTATCTGTTGAAGAATTGCTACTAGTTTTTCCTGTTGAAGAATTAGAACCACCACAAGCAGATAACACGGTAGCTGACAATAACAAACCTAAAATCAAACTTCTTTTCATCTTATAAATCCTCTCTTTCATTTAATTTTAATAAAATATTAGAACAATAACTTTTTAAGCGATTGTTTTAACCCTTAATACCGGCACGTCCTACGCCTTTCATAATATATTTTCTAAAGAAAATAAATAAAAGCAATAGTGGAACTGTTACTAAAACTGTAGCAGCCATTTGAACAGTAGTTAATGGATTTCCACTAGAATCAGTAAATGAAGCACCTCTTAAACCATTTGAGATTAACTTCCATTCCAATTTATTTGCCACCAAATTTGGCCATACATATGAGTTCCAAGCACCCATATAATTCATTAGGAATTTGTTTGAAATTTTGTCTTAATAAATAAATATAGAAGACACTTACCCAAAAAGGAATAATCATTGAAGCAAATACTCCAGTTTTACTTTCAAGCCATCCTAAATTAGCAACGGTAATATAGTTAGTAATAACCATCATTTCACCAGGAATCATCATTGTAGCAAGTAATAATGAGAAAACTAAATCTTTTCCTTTAAAATTCAATCTCGCAAAAGCAAATGCCGCAAAAATTGTAGTAATTAATGTTCCTATAGTTGATAAAACACCTACAATAACAGTATTAGTCATCAACGTAAAGAACGGAAACGACTTATATTTAAATGCTTGAGCATAGTTACTCCACATAATTTTATGAGGGAAAAATGTAACCTCGGAAGCACGATATTCTTCTAAACTCTTAAGAGAAGTGTTAAGCATCCAATAAAATGGAACAATAACTACTAAAGCCATAAATGTTAAAAAAGCATACACAAGAATTAAGAATAAAACTCTCATTACTTTTTGCCTTTGTTTTCTTTTCTCAATATCAAGGTTAGTATCTTTTAAAACCAATTTTATATGTGCATTATCTGTTTCAAGATTCATTGAAGTTTGATCAATAATTTTTTCATCCATATAAATCCCTCCCTAATAATGTACTTTCTTTTTACTTACAGCAAATTGTATTGCTGTAAAAATCATAATAATAACAAATAAAATAACAGCAGCTGCACAAGCATATTGCGTATTTCCTTTAATGTTATCATAAATATAATAAACAACCGTAGATAACACCGGTTCATTAGATGCTCCTAATGTCTTTCCGTTAAATAAACCTACAATTGAATTATATTCTTTAAATGCTCCAATAAATGAAGTAATCATAATATATAAAATTTGAGGAGATAATAGTGGAACTGTAATTCGCCAAAATGTCTTTAATTTGCCAGCAGAATCAATTTGAGCAGCTTGATAATATTGTTTATCAATATTTTGAAGTCCACTTAGTAAAATTAAAATTTTATATGGTAAAGCATTCCAAATAATATATAAGCATAATACAAACATTGCACTTGTTTTAGTTGCTGACACATCAATCCAATATCTTGTACCCAAGCCAAATATCTCATTCCACAAACCATGTTCTCCAGCAAAAATTACACTAAATACCATACCAACAGCAATAGTATTTGTTACATATGGCATAAAGAATATTGTTTGAAATAGTTTTTTTAATGGTTTAATTGAATTTAGGCCAACAGCAATTAATAATGAAATAAATATTGATAAAGGAACTGTAATAATTGTTAAAAGTAAGGTGTTAGGTAATGAATATTTTACAACTTCTTCTATAAATATTTCTTTAGGTTGCCCAAAGAAATTTCCTGAAACACCTGTAGGAATTAATCCCAATACTTTACCATAGTTTTCTAAAGTCCAACCTTTAGCAATATAACCACCACCCATTGCATTTGGTGTATACACTTCTCTGAAAGAAATAATAAATGTATTAATTAATGGGTAAAAAGTAAAGATAAGCATTAATATCAATACTGGAGCTAAATAAAGCCAACCCTTCCAGTTATTCTTTGTCTCCATAATTAGAATATCCTTTCTTCAGTTTCCTTATTAAATACAAAACATTTATTCATTTTAACTCCCAATTTAACATTTCCTGTAGATATATTTGAATCAGCATCAACAATAACCTTAAATGAATCTGTTAAAGCAGCTGGATGTCTACATACTAATGAATAATCTCTTCCTAATGTCTCTACATTTTCAACACTTAATGAAATCACTCCATTATCATTGATAATAAATCCTTCTGGTCTAATACCTACATATACTTCTTGATCTTCAATTTCATAATCAAAATCAAATATATTTTCATCATTAATAAATAATTTATTATTTCTTATTTCACCATTAAATACATTAATTGGTGGTGTACCTAAGAATTTGGCAACAAACAAGTTAGTTGGATTATTATAAACTTCTTGTGGTGCTTCTCTTTGTTGCATAACACCTAATTTCATAACTACAATTTCGTCACTAATTGACATAGCTTCTTCTTGGTCATGTGTTACGAAGATAGTCGTAATACCAGTTTCTCTTTGGATTCTTTTAATTTCTTCACGAGTTTGTAAACGAAGTCTAGCATCTAAGTTAGATAAAGGTTCATCCAATAATAAAACTCTAGGTTTTTTTACAAGAGCACGAGCGATTGCAACACGTTGTTGTTGTCCACCTGATAATTGATTAGGTTTACGTTCAAGTAAATTTTCAATTTGAACTAATTTTGCTGCTTCAAGAACCATTTCATCAATTTCAATTTTAGTTAATTTTCTTTTATGAATAATAGTTTCTCCATTGTCATCAGTAAATTTTTCTTCAACTCTAAGGTTTTCTAATGGGAATGCAATATTCTTTTTAACAGTCATATGAGGATATAATGCATAGTTTTGGAAAACTAAGCCAATCCCTCTACTTTCTGGTGAAAGTTCAGTTACATCTTCATCATCAAACCAAATTCTACCTTCAGTTGGTTCTAAAAGTCCAGAGATCATATATAAAGTTGTTGATTTTCCACAACCTGATGGACCTAATAAGCCAACTAATTTACCACTTGGAATTGTAATATCCAAGTTGTCAACAGCAGTAGTCTCTGGACTATTCTTTGTTCCAGGGAAAACTTTTGTCAAATTTTGTAAACGTATTTCCATAATTCTCCTCCATTTTATTTACTTCTTCATAAATAGTATATCAAATCTTAAATTAAATTAAAAGAGATAAAATTATAATTAAATATTATAATATTTAGTTTATTATTTTATCATGAAAAAAATTAAGAACTATACTTTCTAATATCCTTTTTCATGCACATACTCAAATTCCTTATTTTTCATTTTACATTCAAAATCATCTAATTCTTCTTTAGAATTAAACATTGTCGATAATTTTCCATCTACAATATAAGTAACCGAAAAATAATCTTGTATAGTAATAGCATTTTTGCTAAATATTAGCATAGTAATTGAAATAAACCATGGCAAACAAAATAATATTGCTAGAAAAACATTAAAGAATAATCCAATAAAACAACGTAATATCATTCTCGAATATTTAACTCTAAAACCTTTTTGGTCAACAACTTTCAAACCACAAACAACTTTACCTAAAGTTTGACCATCTTTTAAAAACAAAGGTAATAATAAATGATATGACAAATACGTAATTATTACCGATGTAATAATGCACATAACCCTAAGCATAATCATCCGATAAGAATATCCATTTAAATGTTTACTCAAGTTTAATAAATTATCTGCAATTTCCCATTGATTTTCATAAAAATCAGTTAATTCTTTCTCAACGCCAATTTTTTCAACCCAACCATTTTCTTCTAAATATGTAAATAAACCCGATTTTTCCTTTGCGCTAAGATAATCACTAATATAATTAATTGAATCATTTTCATCAATATCATCATAATCAAATTCCGAATAAAATAATGTTATGTTCTCATCGAAATTGTCAGTTATTGGAACATATGATTCATCTTTATCTGCAATATACAAATGTGAATTAATTTTAAATTCTATTATTTTATTTTCATAATAATCTACTTTGGTTACTGCAGAAAATAACGGAGAAAAAACGAATGAAAAAAACATTGCAAATAAAGTAAACATAACAAAAATATCAATTATTCCAGCACCTATTCTTTTACTAAGTTTGGCTTTGTATAAATATGTATTCATTTTTTCACATCCATTCTAAAATATAAATATTTTTCTATCTTTTTAAAGTACTATCATATTTTTGTTTCTCTTCCAATGAAGAAAAAACAACACAATCTTTTTCATCAACTATCATAGTGTTAGAAATCATATGATGGATATTTTGTCTTCTCGGTGAGAATAAAATAACCATTAGTGAAATTAGTGGTACAAATAGAATTAAAGAATCTGTTCCTAAAAAGAGAGAATATAGAACAGTTTCTATTCCATATAAGCAAACAAATTTAATTAGGATGTGTTTTTGTTGAACTTCCAAATCTTTTGTTGTAACAAGTCTTAATTTTAGCAAACACTTACCAACAGTTTTATGTTTCTTATTTGTCAAAGGTATAATGAGTAAAAAAATAGCTTCTCCCAAAAAGGAAAATGTGTAAAAAATCCCATTATCAATATTAACTAAAGCATTTAAATTTTCTTGATATATATCATTATTGTTTAAATATGCGTCATGCTTTTCTGCAAGTTTAACATAATCATCATAGATTATTTTTTTTACTTCATCATCTGTTTTGTCTAAGTAGTTTTCTTTATATTCAGCTAAGTGATTTTCAATATATTCATTATATGAATAAGCTTGACAAGTTCGCTTTTCATTATCATCAATATATCCAAGTCCATTTTCAAGAAAAGAATCGCATACAATATTATTTATAGCATTATATTTTTCTTCAATTTTAAACTTATTAGCAAAAGTTTCTGATGTATGGCAAATATATGAACCAACATAAAAAACAAAAAAGACACAAAAGAAATCAATAAAAGCTGCTAATATTCTTTTCAATAGTTTTGCAGGTCTATTTGTCATCTTTTTTGTCCTCCTTAAATCAAAAATAAAAAGTGTGGTCAGTAAAATGTAACTAAACAATAATAAGTTACTTTAGACTAACCACACTGCCATAATCTAATTCCTCCGAAATAACAACACATATACTTTAACATGAACTTTAGAAAAAGTCTACAAGAAAAACATATTTAAATAAAGAAAAAAACAGAGATTTTTAAAATTAAAAAAGAAAAATGGACAGTCGGGGAATCTGTCCATTAAAAGTTAAAGATAACTTTCATAAATAGTATAACCAAAAATTGTTTTTTTATTCTAAAAATATATTCCTTTTCTCATTTTATCCTTTAAATAGTCAGCAAAATCTTTACGATATTTAGGAGAGACAAAAAATACTATGCCATTTTTCATTTCGATTCTTATTTTATTCCTGCCCCATCCATAAGATGGTTTTAATATTGTTGATTTTCCTTCGACAAATTCAATTCTCTTAATATCTCTTAAATCAAAATGATACCATTTCCATAAATAAAAGAAATGAAGTTTTTCATCATCTATCACATAAACAATAGCAAAACATGTCCATAAAACATATATAAATAATAAACAAATTACAACTAAAATTAATATCTTTAACCAATTATGTTTAATTGCAGCCATGTATGTTGCAAAAATCGCACCAACAATCGCTAACATACCAATTTTTTTTATAATGTCTGCTATTTCTATTTTTCCAAACCAATATTTTCTCATATAATTTATCCCTTCTTTAAGAATAGTGGTCTTATTATTTTTAAAATACAAGCCCTCATAAATAATGATAAACACCAAAACCATGTGTAGAAACGATATTTTTTGTTCTTTTTTACATCTATTTCTTTATTATTTTTTATCAAATGAGTAACAATTGCTAATATTTGTTCTCTATATATTGGTGTTTCAATAATTCGCTGATTATCCCCTGCCATTGAATATATTCCATTACTTATTTTAATGATTCTATGTAACACATATGCACCATCATTACGACGGTACAAGACTATATCCTTTTTCTTTAAATCACTCGTAATTGGATTTAAGCGCACTAAATCTTTTTGGTTATGTAACAAAGGAAACATACTTGTTCCTCTTATTTTTAAAATAAACGATTGATTATTTTCAAAAGCAATTTGCATTACTTTAAATATCTCTTCCGTTTTGACTTCAATTGAATTCATATTATTTTTCCAAAATATTATGTTGCTCAAGCTTATTTAAAAAATCTTTAATATCTTTTTGAGCTGTTTCTCTATCAATCTCATATTCATTTAAAACTTCTGCTAATAATTCTTCTTCGGTAGCTCCCTTTTCTAATTTGTGCCATAAAAAAGCTCCTACTTCATTAACAGTCATTAATCCAGTCATATTAACAACGTTTTGTAACACACCAATAACTACATAATTACCAGCAATATCATGTAATAAATATCCTTCTTTTATTTTCATAACTAACTTAACCTCCAAAAATTTTATTTTTAGAAACATACGCTGCTTCATCATCCATATTACATTTTAACTTATAAATTTTAGTATTAGCTAATATTTTATTATATACATCAAGCACCCGTTTAGCTAGAGATTTATCTTCGATAGGAATAATAATATTCGAAAATAATGTAAATAAAATATCCTTTATTTCTACTTCTTCGATTTCATTTTTTTCTCCTCTTTCAACAAAGACAATTGCTTTCATTGGACATCTGATGTTATTGTTTAAATCGGTTTTTCCACTCCATGGTGTACCATAAACATATGGTTTTTCCTCTTCAATCCAAACAATAGGCTTATCGTCATTAATATATTCAACATCATCGCCAAATACTTTTTTCCATAATGTAGTATGTGTAGATTTGCCAACACCACTATTAGCACTAAACAAAACCGCTTCACCCTTATAAGAAATGCACGATGAGTGAATCATTACGCCACCTAAAAAACATACCCGAGCAACAAACGCTTCAAACGTAAACATATATTCACGATCTTGAATCGACAAACGGCAATTCGGTAATTTAGCAAATTCAATGCAACAGTGTTTCCAATCTGGAGTATAAGTAAATTTTTCTACAATGTATTTATCTCGTGCTCGTACTTTTAGATGAACATAGTTTGAGTTCGGTAAACGATATAATTTTGTTCCTGCCGTATCTAGTAAAATTTCGCCATCAGGATATGCCATATTATCTACAATTCTACTTTCTAAAATAAAATCAGCCTCTTCATCTTTAAAATCGCTTTGATAAGCTGCATATCGCTTTGAAAAAAAATCTTCATCATAACATTCTTTAATATATATATTTAATCCTGCTATTTTAAATTTTTTATGCATTTTCACTCGCCTCCAAAGCTTTTAAATCTGAATTGGTAGTAATTTTAATATTACTATAATCTCCGGCAATGCAATAGGGAATTATCCCTAATTCTACTTGCACAACACTTGCATCATCTTTATATTGCGAAAATATTTTCTTTTCATTTATTTTTGCAAAAGCCTGTAAAATAATTTTACTATGAAATGCTTGTGGAGTTTGTATAAGTGAAACTTCACAATTAAAATCATATTTTCCATTAATCAATGTTGCATCTTTTGATTTTACAACAGGAATAACACTTTGATTATGAAGTATAGCCAATTTAGTTTTCTCAATAATTTCCTTACTAATAAATGGCCTAGCACCATCATGAATTAAAACATAATTTTCTTTAATGTTTTTCAATCCATGATAGACACTTTCTTCTCTTGAATCTCCACCTAAAATAAATCTTACCTTTTTATTGGTAATCAAAGTTTTAAGATAATCGATATCTAATTTTGCACAAACTAAAATAATTTCACTACAATCATTATCATCAATGAAAGGAAGCAATGTTCGTTCGATAATACTGGTGTTATTATTACGATATAATATTTTATTATATCCCAAGCCCATTCTTTCCCCTTTTCCAGCTGCAAGAACTATTGTAGAATATCGCATATATCTCACTTCCTCTTAATATTATAGCATGATTAAACAATAAATTGAAAGACCTCTTTAAATTGATAAAGAAAAAAGATTCCAATCGGAATCTTTTTTTTACTTTAAATTATATTTTTTCTTGAAGATTTCTGCTCTTCCTTGAGCATTTACAAAACGTTGTTTTCCTGTATAGAATGGATGACAATTTGAGCAAGTATCTACACGAATTTCTTTAGCAGTAGATCCAGTTTCAAATTCAGCTCCACATGTAGTACATTTAACTACTACCTTGTTATACTTTGGGTGAATTCCATCTTTCATCTTAATTTCTCTCCTTCCGCCTTGAAGTACTTTAATTCCTTCAAAGAAAGTTCTTACTCGGTAAGTATAGCATAAAAAAACAATTAATTCAACAATTTTTTAAACTTTCACTAACTTTTTTCTATTACTATCTCTATTTAGAAATTTAGTTTGAAATAAAACGCCGATTCCCACTTCATTCATCAATGTTTCCATAACTAGTTTTGTAGCAAATGCGTCATCATATGAATTATGAAACTTTGTAATATCTAACCCTATTTCTTCACAAGCATAACTCAACGATGGTTTAGTAGACATATTTTTATAATGTAATGATTTATATGGATTAGACACATCATACCAAATAAAATCAGCTAATTCTAAAGTAGGCTCTTCATAATTTAATAAATAATCTAACATTATTTTATCATTGGTAATATCCCAACCCGCTAAAATACAATTGTTTAAACCGAATTTTGCAATAAAATCAATAAATTGCAATCTAGCTTCTCTAATTGGAATTCCATAATCTTTAAGCATTTCTCCTGTAATTCCAGTAAATGCTTTGACATATTGATTTAAAAACACTCCCTTTTGAAGTCTTATATAAGTCGTAAATGTTTGTTGATAAACTAATTTATTTTTTTCTATTTTATAAGCAATAAATGATATTTGAATTGGTTGTTTTTTACTACGAGAAGATATAAATTCTATATCAAAAAAAATTATATAATCATATTTCTTTTTCAAAATTACCACTTCCTTATTGCTCTATGTATTTTAACATATCTCAACAAAGATAAAAATGCTTTTTTACTTATTTCCAAAAAAAGGTAGATATTTCATCTACCTAAGCACTAATATTTAGATTTCACTCATTTTTTTACCAAAACACTTTTCGGGATTTAAATAAATATCATCTTTCATTATTTGAAAAGTTACATGTATCTTGTCTAAATCCGTTCCAAATAATGATTCGCCAGCTAAACCTATAACATCACCTTTAGAAACCTTATCTCCTTCTTTTAAAGTTGTAGATTCTAAACTACTATAAATTGTTTCAATATCATATTCACTTTCAATAATTACTGTTAAACCATAGATAGGATCATCTTTTATGCTTTCTACTTTCCCAGAAACAACTGCTAAAACATCAAAACTTTTATTGCTAGAATCCGCAACATCTATCCCTTTGCTTGCGTAATATTTGCCATCATAATAAATTACTGATTCTGCTTGGATTTCTACACTACTATCTAAATCATAATAATGACGGATAATTTCTTTATTACCTGAATATGGATAGCCGATTTTTTCATCAATTGTTACATTAACATTTGTCGATTGTGAAGGAGTAGGACTAGAAGGAACGATACTAGATATTGATCCTGAATTACTATTAATTCCAGTACTAGGATTTGTTGAAGAAGTACCAGGCTTCCACCAATTTCGTGCAAGACCAATTGTTGAAAAGAATACGATTGCAACAACAAATATAGTAATACCTACTTTGGCTTCTTGACTTAATGATTTAATTTTCCTTTTAAAATTTTTCATTTGTATTCACCTCAATAAAAGTTTTTCCAACATTTTTGTTTTTTATACCTTAAATAAAAAAAGATGTAGTAAAATACATCTTTCCTAGTAAATCTATCTATTTATAACATCAATATGTAAATTCTCTAATATATCATAGGCCTTTTGCTCCATTATTTCATCATTAGAAGCACAGCAAGAAGCATCTACAATAATATTAGCATTTGGTAACATTGTTTTAACAATTATAGCATTAGATAATACACAAATATTTGTAACCACACCAACTAATACAATTTCATCATAATTATTATTGAGTAAATATTTTGCCAATTCTTTTGAACCAAATGTTTCTTTTTCAAAAGTAATACAGCCAACTACATCATCATTTACAATTCCATAAATTTCATGTCCTTTGCTTCCTTTAATACAATGGCATATTGGTAATTTATGTCCTTCTTTTGTTTCTAAATAATTATTATTGTGAGTGTCATATGTAAATACAACATCATAATTATTATTTTTAAATTCAATTATTTTATTATGAATATTATTTTCAATTTTAACAGCTCCGCCAAATCCTAAACTTCCATTTACAAAATCATTTTGATAATCTATAACTATTAGTAATTTTTTCATAAATAAAATCTCCCCCCTACTATTAATAATTATATACTATTTCTTTTCATTAATAAAGGATTGGTAAAATTTGTGCATTGCTTTATTAATTATGTCTTTGATATTATAAATCCATGAAAGGTAGGTGTAACCCAGTATGGGAAATATATGGGGAAAAGGAAATTATCTAAAAAGATTGTTGCTTTTATTAATTATTCCACTAATACTAGGCTGTTCAAATATAGCCAAAAATTCTTCATCAATCAAGCATTCGACTTTCTTGTTATCATCCTCGTCTTTAAAAGAATCATCGACCAATCTTAGCTTCACTTCTTCTGAAAATTCAATATTTTTCTCCTCAAGCATTTCAGATGAAAATAGTAGTCAACCAACAAATGAAAAAAATGAAACTAAATATCGAATTTTATTAATCGCTGGTCATGGCCAAAATGATGCCGGAGCAATATATCAAAACAGAAAAGAAGCAGATTATAATCAAGATTTTGTTAACAAATTAGTCAATGAATTAGATAAATACAATCATCAAATCGAAATTCTTTTAGAGCCAACTCCAATGAAAGTAGCTCATGAAGCAGAATTAATAGCTAAAACTTCCCTAGATTTTGTATTAAATATCCATTTTAATGCTGGTGGAGGTACTGGAAGTGAAATGATTGTTCCATTTTATGAAAATGATTTTACTTTTGCTTATGATTTCTTTTCAATCTTAAAAGAAAACAATTTCTTAATTAGAGAAACCAGTGTATATTCAAAATCAAAAAGCCAAAGAATAAAACGTTTGAGAAAAGACCAATCATATTCATATGAAGATTATTTTGCGGTAATTAGAGCAGGTGCCCAAAAAAAAGTTCCATCCTATATTTTAGAAGTAGAATTTATTGATAATCTTACCCAAATGCAAATATATGATCAAAGAAAAGATACTTATATTCAATTATTAGCAAAATATATTATTGAATACTTTAGCTAAATATTAAAAAAATAGACAATGTACAAGAAATTAAAATGTTCATTGTCTATTTTTTTCTGATTTTAATTAAATCATTATCTTTTAATTCTCCAATTAGCAATGTCGATTTTAAATTATGTTCTTTAAAATTACTTTTAACTTTATTTTCATCAAAATTAGCATAACAATATTTACAAAAATGGGGACAAGAATTATATACCCCTATATCAACCATTTGAACACAATTACACTTTTGCTCTTTTCTTGCAGTCCAATTGTTATATTTTTTACCTGTTAATTTATATGCCAATTCATGCGAAAAGCAATCACCAATATCAAAACCATATTCTGTTAAGTTACGATTTTCAAAACAAGTTTGAACACTCATTCCATGCTTTTTGGCACTATTACTAAAAGAAATGCCAATGTTTTTATAATCATCTTCGGCTAATTCTTTGTATTTTAAAACTTTTTGATTTTTTCTTACATTTTTATAATTATCAATAAAAGAAATAATTATTTTTTCTATATAGCCATCTAACAAAACGCACAGTTTATCAAATGCTTTAATATGATAATCTATATTATATTTATCACTAATAAAAATGGGATCATACCTTACAATTACATTTTCTTTGCCTATTATATTTGCTACTTCTTTAATTGATTCTATTATTTCTTTTTTCTCAGGAATATGTGGCTCAATATCATTTTTATATGCAGTTAACGTAATATGAAATAGTATTGGTTTATCAATTAAAGGTAAATATTTTATTATTGGTCGTGGATTTTTTGTTATAAACAAAATTGCTTCGACATCCGTAAAATAAATTCGACTAACCAGTTTTGGATTAAAAGGATTTCTTACATCTATATATCCTTCATTATATCTATTCATAAACCATTGACTATAAAAAGCAACTATATCAGTTCTTCCACTTACATTCAATATCATATAATTGCCCTCCTTTATTAAAAATTATATCACTATATTAATTATTATGTTTTAATTTCTAATATTTTTTTATAAGTTAAAAAAAGTAGGTATTACTACCTACTTTCTATTTTTCAATGGTGGGCCTGAATGGAATCGAACCATCGACCTCACCCTTATCAGGGGTGCGCTCTAACCGACTGAGCTACAGGCCCATTGAATAATGGAGCAAGTGACGGGAATCGAACCCGCGTAGTTAGCTTGGAAGGCTAAAGTTCTACCATTGA
>CAZYEI010000034.1:0-13621 GCA_964646425.1 uncultured Eubacteriales bacterium
GGACTCGAACCTACGACCGATCGGTTAACAGCCGATTGCTCTACCGACTGAGCTAAATAGGCGTGCGTAACATTCAACGCTTAGATATAATACCATAATATTTTTAGCTTTGCAATATTTTTTTGTTAATTTTTTATTTTTTTTTAATTTTTTATTCATCAAAGCTAAATAATCTTTAAATATCTACCATTTATTTTGTTTTATTTTCTTATCCAGCCAATTTTTCCATCAATAGATGCATAAACTTCATTCTCACATTCAAAAATTATATATGCTAATTTAGGCTTAGTTATTGTAAAATAATAATCAGTATAATCAGTAATCAAAAAATATTTACCTTTATCTTGCTTTAAAAAACCGTTAGGCACTTCCATTAACTCATTTTTATAATTCAACACAAGCGATGTACTATCTTTTTGTTCTTGCACAAACACTTCTAAATTAGGCCACTTTATAATTTTACATGTATCTTCATTTCCGTGTTGATATTGTTTAAATAATCTTCTTTCCTTATTCATAATACTGCGATATGTAAATGTATAAGCTTCCGAATCTTTCTCGATAATTAAAGCATTAAGTTGACCATGTACTTTTACACAATTACCACCATCAATTGAAATTATTTTTTTATTTAAATCAATAATTGGATTATTATTAATAATATTTTCGCTGTAATTACAAACCGGTAAATGCCCAACAACAATATATCTATCAAATTCAACATTTTGATAATAAAAATTTCTAGCTGTTAAATGATATTTTTCATCATTTTCATTTTCTAAATTTCTAATTCCTGCATGTACAAAAACAAAATCAGATGATATTAACGCAGTAGGCAATGTGTCAATAAATTTCTTTTCTTCATCTAAAAAAGTTAGAATATATTTTAAGTCTTCAGAAGTTTCGATACTAGTACCAATATTTTTAGCAACTTCATGAAAAATACTTAATTCTTGATAACTTAAATATTTCAAAGTTTCAGGAATATTATTTTCATTATCCATAACATTTTCAAGAATACGGTCACAGTTTCCTTTTAATACTATTACATTTTTGTTTTGCTTTTTTAATGACATAATATAGTGAATTGTCGCTAAATTTTCGTAACCCTTTTCAATTAAATCACCCATAATAATCAAATAGTCATTTTCATCATTATAATTCACTTTTTCCAAAAGATTTTTAAGCGATGCAAAATCACCATGAATATCACTGATAGCAATAATTCTCTTGCCTTTTTCAAAATCAATATGTTGTATCATTTTTATCACTCCTATTTATTATATTATATAACAAAAAAAGAAAGAAAGAAATAACTTTTCCTTTCTTTCTAATTTAAACACATAATGTTTTTAGCCCATTTATTTTTATGAACCATAGTCAAACCTGTGATTAATTTAATAATTTCGACAAAATAAATGATAAAGAATAAAATTTCAAAACTAGCATTAGTTAAAAACGCAAATAACAAAGCAACAGGCACTTGAATTACCCAACCAAAAACAGAATCAAATGCTAAAACTATTTTTGTATTTCCTCCTGCTCTAATAACATAAAAGCAAGAACAATTTATAGCAAAAATCCACATTAACGATCCATAAATTCGCATTGCATTAATAGCTAAAACACGCACTTCTTTCGTAACATTATATGCCATAGTAATTAAAGGAGCAACACCTATTAATGCTAATCCAAAAAATATCGCAACCATAATCGCTAATGCAATTAGTTGTCTAGCTTCTATCTTGGCTTTTTCAATATTTCCAGAGCCTAAGGTATTACCAACTATAATCGCAATTGCATTTCCTAAAGACAAAGCACCTATATAAAATAAGTTATTTACAGTTGTAGCAATTGATAATGCATTTCGAGCATTACCTCCACGTGTACATAAAGCCACACTAATAATCATTTGTCCTGTTGACCACAATAGTTCATTAAAAAACAATGGAATACTGCAACGAATAAATCTTTTTATTATTCCTGATTCAACTTCTTCTTTTGAAAATAATTTTTTTATATAGCTCATTCTCAAAAAATATGTTGTAAATAGTAAAAAAGCAAACTCGAACAATCTTGCAATAAGAGTTGCAATTGCAGCACCTTCAACCCTTAATTCTTTACATCCAAAGTTTCCAAATATTAACGCATAGTTTAGTGATATATTAAAGATTAATGCAAGTGCACTTGCCCACATCGGAATACTTGTTTTTTTCACTTCTCTAAAAGAAGAAGATAAAACATTGGATAAAGCCAATGGAAATAAAGTAAATTTAAGAATATTTATATATTGTTTACATACTTCAATTTCTAACTCGGCATCACTAAATAAACCAGCTAATGGTTCTAAGAAAAATGTTAAAATAGCAAATAAAATTACAGCAATTATTATCGAAGCAATGCATTTAAACTTAAAAGCAAATCTCATATGTTTTTCATCATTGCCACCAAAATATTGTGCAAAAAAGATACTGCTTCCTTCTATCGCACCAAATAACCCCAATGTGCAAACAAAGAATATTTGAGAACTTATATACACGCCATTCATTTCATTTTGCGTCAATTGTCCGACCATTACATTATCAGCTAAATTTACAACATTGATTAAAACTTGTTGCAGCACCAATGGTAATGTAACAAAAAATACCATTTTATAAAACGCTTTATTGCCAATATATTTTTTGATTTTTTTACACACTTTTATTTCCTCCTTAAAGTCAAAATAAAGAAGGTGTTTACCACCCTCTATTTATGATATATTTCATGATTTAAAATTTTAAAAGTTCGATATATTTGTTCCAAAACTAATACTCTAGTCATTTGATGAGTGAATGTCAGTTCAGATAAACACCAACTAAGCTTAGCTTTTTTTCTTAGTTCATCACTAAGTCCATAAGATCCCCCAATTACAAACGTTATCGTAGAACTATCATATGTCATTATTTGATCGATTTTTTTAGAAAAATTTATAGAATCCATTTGTTTTCCATGTAAATCTACCAAAATTAAATACTCATTATCTTTAACTTTACTTAAAAGTCTTTCTCCTTCTTTTTTTAGAATTTGTTTAATAATCGTTTCATTCGGCTCTTCATTACTTTTTTCTTCGTTAACTTCAATTATTGAAAGTTTACAATAAGCTTGAAGTCTTTTAGAAAATTCATCTTGTAATTGTTTTAAGGATTGTTCCTTCAAATTCCCAACGCAAACTAATCTTATATTCATCACTATAACCCTATAGTATAACCATTTGGATTCAAATATGTGTAAATTGTAATCGTTGTTCCTATATCCAATGTATATAAGTACATCGCAAGCATAGCATTATTATTTATCACAACATTATCTACTTTAGTAATAATATCCCCTGCTGTAACACCAGCATTGGCAGCAATCGATCCTGCTGAAACCTCGCTAATATATAGTCCTTGATATAAATCACTTGGGATATCCATTTTTAATTTTTCTTGTTCAGCACTAATTTCATTTACATTGTATACCTTAGCATCTAATGAATACAAATAATAGCCATTATTTAAAAGTAGTAAAGTAGATAAATCAATTACACTTACACCAATCAATGGTTTTTCATATTTTTCTTCTAACAATAATTTATCAATAATATGTTTAATATCTTTTAAATTATTTCCAAAGGAAATAGATTCAACATATACTGATGAAGAAGAAGTAACTTTTCCTGCAATCATCCCAAATATATTTCCATTTTCATCAAATATAGCCCCACCTTGACTACCTTCATTTGTTGGAGCATCAAATTGAAATCCCATAGCATATATGTCTGTAGTGATTTTCACCTGACGATTTATTCCAGAAATAATTCCTTTTGTCATAGTATTTTGTAAAGAAGTAGAAACAGCAGGAGAACTCATTGTCAAAACTTCAGTACCAACCGATAATTCTTGATCATAAACAATATTAGTTAAAGATATATTTTTAGAAGATTCAAAAGTAAATACACCAATATGGTAATAAGTGTCATTAAATATTCCTTTTAAACCAGCCTCAACCCTAGTGCCATCATTTAATAATATTTCATAATAAGGCAAATCAACTAAATCAAGTCCTGTAGTTAAAACAATATATTTATATGAGCTAGCATTAATAGATTCTTTTTCGATAATAAAGCCAGAGTAATATGCAGATAATACATATTCATCTAGATTGGTAGATTTATAATTAAAACCATTAACAACAACGCTTACTTCTTTAACCCTATTATATGCATTAGTATAATTATTGTTAATATCATAATTTTCAACATGAATACTTGAATCATTTTGCACTTTACAAGCTTCATAATCTTCACAATATGAAGTCGTAGTCTCAACTTTTTTTACACTAGTATTATTAGCCAATAGATCAGATAAGTTCAAATCCAAAGTACAAGAAGATAGCACCATAGCAGAAAACAAAATTAGTAATATATTCTTTTTATTCATAATATCATTTTCCCCCTTATCTTATCACTAACGAATTAATAGCTACTAACGAAGTCTTTAATTCATTATTATCATTCAAATCAACATATTTTATCTCAACTTTTTGATAAACATTAAGAGAATATAAAACTCTTCTTAAATCAACAATATTTTTTACATTCTCGTTCGCCAAAGATATTATAATACAGTTATTTGTAACTCCGGCAACTAATAATGAGTTATTTTCCTCTTTAGTTTCATAAACAAAAACTCCACTCGTTATTTCATTTGGAATTTTAAGCTTTTCTCTTTCAAAGATTGTAAACTCATGGACATTAAAAAAAGAATTTTCTCCAAAAAAAGGTCTTACAAAAACATGATTTTTATGTTGTTCAATTCTCATAGCAACATTTAAAGCTTCACTAATCGGAATCATAAAATTCATTCCCTCATAGTAATTTTGACCATCATAAGTATATTTTAATGAATTAATTCCAACAACTTGGCCATAAATATTAAAACTAGGCCCACCAGAATTGCCTGGGTTTAAAGCAATATCAATCATTGTCAAATGTTGATCCAAATAAAAATTCTTTGAACTTATTTCAATTCCTACCTTGGCAATAATTCCTTTAGTTGTAGAATATTCAAGCATCGAAGAAACTGGATTACCAATTGCAATAATTTCTTCGCCCTCTTTGCAATAATTTGAATTTGCATATTCTAATACTTTATATTGAGTTGGTTTACGACAATATAATACAGCAACATCCATATATTCATCATAACCAATTATATATGTTTCTTTTATTTCTCCATTATAAAAATAAGAATATAAAGCTGTGGTATTTTCAACAACATGATAATTAGACATTAAATATAAATAATTTTCATCTTCTTTATATATCATTCCTGTTCCAGCACTTAGACTATTGCCAGAAATATTATTTATCATGACAACCCCATCTTTTACTTCTTCAAATAAGTCATCAACATTATTTGAATAATTGGTTGGTGCAATTACATTAGTAGCAACTACTCCATATAATGAAGAAGGTATAAGTGTAAGAATAATAAAAAAAGCAAAAATTAAAATCTTAACTTTGATTTTAAATTTCATTTTTTATCATTCCTCCTTTAGTTATTTCATAACGGCTTGCGCAATGAATATTAAGATTATCTGTATTAATATTTTTGCTAGAAAGATATTTATTTACGGTATATAGTGCAAGTTCTGGCGTATTTGTATCTTGACTTAAATGAATCAACATAATTTCTCTTGTTTTTTCCCCAATTAATTTTGCAAGATACATTCCAGCCTGTTCATTTGATAAATGTCCTTTGTCACCAAAAATTCTTTGAATTAAAAAAGATGGTCTTTTAGAATTCATCAGCATTTCAACATCATAATTGCTTTCAAATAAATAGATATCAGCATTTTCCAAATATTTAAAAATTTTTCTATTTATATAACCAGTATCTGTTAAATAAACTAGTTTTTCATCATCGCTTTCAATAATATAACCCAAAGCATTAGTTGCATCATGTGATAAGGGAAATGCAGTAATCTTAAAGCCACTTATTTCTATTGAAACATAGGGATTCATAAAATGAGAAGCTCCCAATAAATCAACAGTCCCTAATCCCGAATATCTCTTCTCAATTGGAATTAAATCCACATTACGAATATGATCAACGTGATCATGAGTAAAAAAAACAGCTTCTACTTCTTCAAGATTAACATTTATTTCAGCAAGTTTTTCAAATAAGGCTTTTTTAGTAATTCCAATATCTATCATTATTATATGGCCCATTGATTTAATAATTGTACAATTACCACTTGATCCGCTTCCTAATGTTATAATTTCCATATAAACTAATCACCATATCTACTTTCTTTTGATTCTTCCATTGAAGATTCAATATCACCAATAGCATCATCTTTCATATAATTAGAAAACAAACCACAATCCTTCATAAAAACCAATTTTACTGTATTTGTTGGTCCATTTCTATTCTTTGCTAAAATAATTTCAGCAATCGGATCTTCTGCGTTATCATTTTTAGAATTTTTCATTTCACTCGGATCTCGATTATTTTTATAATACTCATCACGATAAATAAATAATACCATATCTGCATCTTGCTCAATTGCACCAGATTCACGTAAATCCGACAACATCGGACGTTTATTAGGTCTTTTTTCAACAGAACGAGATAATTGTGAAAGTGCTAATACCGGAACATGTAATTCTCTAGCTAATGCTTTCAATCCTCTAGAATATTCAGCAATTTCCAATTGTCTATTGTCAGCGTTTTTACTTGTTTTGCTTTGGGAAATCAAACCAATGTAGTCTACAATAATAAAATCAATTCTTCCAGCTTGCTCTTTTAATTTTCGAGCTTTTGATTGAATATCTGCAAGAGTACAAGTAGAACTTTCATCAATATATAAATTCATTTTTGATAATTGATTCATACAAAGTTCAATATTTTGTGCCTCATTTGGATCAGCAATCGCTTTTGCTAAATTAGTTCCACTAATTTGCGCTTCACTTGAAATAATTCTCTTCATTAATTGATCAGCAGGCATTTCCAAACTGAAAATCGCAACTACTTCATTACCTGTGCCATTTTTTATACAGTTAACTGCAAAATTAAGTGCTAAAGCAGTTTTTCCCATTGAAGGACGAGCTGCTAAAATAATTAAACTTTCTTTTTGAAATCCTTTTGTCAATTTATCTAAATACTTAAATCCAGTTGATACACCAGTTAAACTACTTGAACTTTGTACCTCTTTTAAGCTTTGATCCTTAACAATAGCAATTACATCTTTAGCAGATTGAAATCCACCAATTTTTCTTGCTCTAGTAATATTAGTAATTTCTGATTCTAAAGTACTTAAATAATTACCAACATCGCTAATTTTGTCTTCTTCCCACGAATTAACTTTATTATCCATAAGGGTTATTATTTCACGCATAATATATTTATCAGATAATATCGAAATATATGCTTCGATATTCTCATTTGTAATATATTCATCAATAATACCAGAAAGATAAGGAATACCACCAATAGCATCTAATGTATTTAAATTTTTCAATTCATCAATAACGGTTTGAGCATCAATTGGTCGCTTTAAATCATATAAATTTCGCATTGCAATAAAAACAGCACGATTATTTTGTAAATAGAAACATTCTTCAAATAATGAAGACATAACCAATGATTGCGAACTGGTAGTAAGCATCATACTTCCTAAAACAGCTCTTTCAGCACTTTCACTATACGGCAATTTTACAGGCATAATTTAAAACCTCCGAAACTACATATTTGAGGCACTTACATGAACTTTAACAGTTGCAATAACCCCTTTATATAAATCAATTTTTAACAAAGTTACGCCAAATGCGTTTACTGGAATTGGATTAATAAATTTTCGTTTATCAACATCAATATTTAGAATCTTTTTTATTTCATCAACAATTTGCTTAGTAGAAATAGAACCAAACATCCTACCATCACTACCAGCTTTAGCTTTAAATTCAAAAGTTGTATTTTCAATAATTTCTTTATTTTTTGAAGCAATAATTCTATTTTGAGCATCTAATTCTTTTTCATGTTGAATTTCTTTTTGTCTAATTTCCATACTTTTTTCACTTGCTGGAACAGCAAGTTTTTTATTAAACAAGAAATTTTGAGCATAACCAGGCGCCACTTCAACTACTTCACCTTTTTTTCCAACTTTTTTAACATCAGTCAATAGTAAAACTTTCATTTTTATATTTCCTCCTAATTATTTGTAGCATCGTTCATAAATAGGCGAAGAACTTTTAACAATTCTTCTTTTATCTCTTCAATATTGGTAGTTTCTCTTTGTACACCTGCAGCAGTAAAATGTCCTCCACCATGCATCTTTTCCATAATAAATTGGACATTCACACTACCATTTGATCTAGCGGAAACACTAACTTCTTTTTGTGATGTTCTACCAATAACAAAACAAGCTTTCATTTCTTTTAAATTCATTGTTTCATCTGCTACTTTAGCTAGTAGCGATCTATCAACAATATCTTCATAATTTGCACAAGCAATAACTATTCCATAATAAGGATTTTTAACCGTATTATTCATAATTTTAATTTTTAATAAATACTCTTCATATTCATCTTTCAAGAACAAATCAGCATCTTCACTATTTGCACCATACTCTTTTAATACAGCACAAGCTTCATATGTTCTACTACCAGTTCTATTTCTAAAATGATTTGTATCCAACAATACACCACTTAACATTATTGTTGCAATTTTTTCAGGCATAGTAATATTAATCCCACCAAATTTAATTAATTCCATAATCAATTCACAAGTAGAAGAGGCATTAGGATCTTGAAAAATAAAACCAGGATCTATGATTGCATCTTCATTTTTTCGATGATGATCAATTATAGCAATATTTTTTGTCTTAGCTAAAACATCTTTAGACATAACCATATTTTCACTATGACAATCCACAACAAATAATAATGTATTTGGATCAATTTTGGCAACTGCTGAACTTGGTGAAATAAAAATATCTTGAATCTCATATTTAGAAAATGAATAGGAAATTGCATTTTTAGCCTTTGCTTCAATTGATTTAGGATCATAAATAATATTTACTTCCTTTTGAGCACGTTTGGCAATCGCATAAATTCCTAAACATGCTCCAATTGCATCCATATCAGCATCTTTATGTCCCATAATCAATATATTATGACATGAATTAATATAAGAAATCATTGATTGAGATAAAACACGTGATTTAACAATACTTCTTTTTCCTTTTGAAAATGTTTTACCCCCATAAAATTCCATATTTGCACTATAATTATTAATTACAGTTTGATCGCCACCACGAGATAATGCAATATCAATAGCAGAGTTAGCAAGCTCTGCTAAGACTTTGACATCATGACTTCCTCTGCCTATTCCAATACTTATAGTTAAAACATTTCCATTTGTTTCAGATACAGTTCTTACTCTATCCAAAATGCTGAATTTATTTCTTAATAATTCTTGATAGGTTGTTTCATCAAAAATTGCAATATAAGCATCTTCTTTATACTTTCTAATAACCAAGTCATATTCTTTGGCCCAATCATTAATTTCTTTTCGTGTTTTTGACTCAATTTCATTAATCACTAAATCATCCGTAATTCCTCGTAACTCATTTAAATTATCAATTAGAATATTAGCAATGATTGGAGCTTGCTCATGTCTTTTTTCAATCAAATTGCTTAATTCAGTATTATCACGCAACAAAATTATGCACATTTCTGGCAATAATGTAGCAATAAAAATTCTTCCTTGAATTTCAATTTCAACTTCTTTTTTTGCCTCAGAA
This sequence comes from uncultured Eubacteriales bacterium, assembly GCA_964646425.1. Lineage (GTDB taxonomy): Bacteria > Bacillota_I > Bacilli_A > RFN20 > JAISJY01 > CAZYEI01. Next base: position 9,829 of record CAZYEI010000034.1, read on the forward strand.
GTTAAAAATAATTCTTGTAATTTTGGTTGGAAATCAAAGAGATTGCTTCCTAAAATCTTTATTTTTCGTGTTTCAAATAATTCAGATGTCCAAAGAATCGTTTTGTCAGTTTCATCATAATAAATCATTCCTAATTGAGCAAATTGATATGCCTCATTGATATCAGCACCTAACATAAAACTAATATTTAAGTGATTCTTTCTTACTTCTTTTTCAAACACACTAGAAGTAATCATATTTCCTATTGCATTAATAATAATGATAAATAAAGTTACGGCAATAAATAATGATTCATCAAATAATTCAACATTATCAAACCATTTTTCTCCTTTAAAAAGCACTAATGAAAAGGCAAACAATATAAATATATCAATTAAAAATAGAAAAAACTTAATTCTATTTTGCTTTTTAAGCATCTTATACATTAGACATCATCCCTTCCATTTTACATTATACAACAAATCATCACGATTATCATTAAATATTGCAATAAAACCCACAATTATTACTAATATATTTAGTAATAACGATAAAAAAAGCACAATTATAAAATATTTCGATTTGCCTTTACTCAATAAATAACAAGCAATTCGTGCTATTCCTTGAGCAAAAAGAAAAATATAACCTAAAAAACTCAAAGCTAAAACATATTTTGAAATATCAAAAATTATCCCATTATCTTTTTTTACAAGCAATAAAATAATCATTCCTAAACAAACACTTAAAATTGATATAAATCCTAACCATATTGGTAATTGTAACAAGAAAAACGGCAATATTTTCCGTTGTTTTATTTTTAATTTTTCTAACATAAGAGAACAAATCATGTGCATTAAATAACCTTCAAAAAGCGAAGTAATTAAAATAATACTCGGAACAAATAGATCAATATAAAATTTTAATTTATCCGATGCTAATTTGGTAGAAAATAAACTATCAAAAATTTTTAATATAGCTTTTATTGAAGAGCCAAAATCATCATATATATTATAATCAAAAAGCGAAGAACATATATGCATCGTTAAAATATTAACAACAAAGCAAGCACTTATTGTCACAAATATTTGAAGTGTTTCCGCTTTATTTTTTTGTTTAATTAATGCATATATTATTCCCAATATTCCTGCAGGAACAATATAAAATATAGTTGATAATGGCGATATAAGTAAACACAAAAGAATCGTAGATATATACAATATTAAAGAATTTTTATAATTATGCCTAATCGTAAATAAAATCATAGGAAATGGCAAAACAAAAAATAATAAGCTTTCTAAAAAGCCACCACTCATTCTACTAAAAAGTACAAAAATTGCATAAATTGCAGCAAATACTCCAGCTTCACTAATCATCTTTATCGATTTTCTATTCATATTGTTTCTCCTTGTCAAAAACCCCGAACAATTTCGGGGCCTCTAAAACAATTTTATAATTTTATTAAGATTATTCTTAATAAAACTTTTCATATTATATCATTATTTTACTCAAAACTCCATTTTATTTTATAATATTTTGACATGTTCGTTATTCATTTAACTAAATGCATTATAGTATTAATACTAAAAAGGGATATTAAGACTATTATTCTCAATACCCCTTTTAAATGTTTATTTCTTATATATTTATAGAATTAACTTATTTATTAAAATTAATCTTTTACATAAGGTAATAAAGCTACTTGACGTGCACGTTTAATTGCAACAGCTAACATTCTTTGATATTTAGCGCTTGTTCCAGTTACACGACGTGGTGAAATTTTTCCATTAGGAGAAATAAAACGTTGTAATAACTCTACATCTTTGTAATCAATATAAGTAATTTTATTTTTTGTAAAGTAGCATACTTTTTTCTTGCTACGTTGTTTCTTAAATGCCATTTAAATATCCTCCTTCCTTAAAAAGGTAATTCATCATCTGAAACATCAATACCTGAAGAAAATCCTTCTTCAAAATTAGATGCTGTATTTTTTGAAAAGTCATTTGAAAAACTATTATCAGGTACATACCCCATATTATTAGATTGAGTATATCCATTAGAATTTTCTCCTGAATTTTTTGAACTTAATAATTGAAAACTATCTACTGTTACTTCTGTAACATAGACTTTTTTACCCTCATTATTTTCATAATTACGAGTACTAATTCTTCCTTCTACCCCAACAAGTGTTCCCTTTCTTGCATATTGAGCAGCAATTTCTGCTGTACGATTAAATACAACGCAAGGTATAAAATCAGTCTTGTTTGGACTATCTTGCTTTGCAAAACGATTATCTACTGCAATTGTGAAGTTTACAATAGATACTCCGCTTGGTGAACGACGAAGTTCAGGATCGCGAACCATGCGGCCCACAAGCACTACTCTATTAATCATAAATAGTTGCCTCCTTTTATAAATATTTTAATTAAGCTTCTAAATTAACAACAATATAACGTAATACATTCTTGTTAATGTTTGCCAAACGTTCAAATTCTTTTACAACAGCTGTCTTTTCAGTTTCAAAAGTAGCAACAACATAAAAACCGAATCTTTCTTTATCAATTTCATATGCTAATTCGCGCTTACCCATTTCTTTTACTTCTAAGACTTTTGCACCATTAGATGTTAAAACATTTAAAATAGCATCTTGAGCTGCTTTTCTAGCTTCATCATCTAAATTAGTTCTTAATACAAACATTGTTTCGTATTTAGTCATCTTTCTTTACACCTCCTCATGGTCAATTAGGCCATTTTACAAAAAAATGGCGAAGAGAAAAAGACACACTTCACTTGTGTCTTGTTAATTATAATATAATCTTTAGATTATGACAAGTCCTTTTTTTAGAAAAATGGTTTATTTTTATTTATCCTTAGTGTATAATATTTAATGATTTTACTATTTTAAAATTTATGAGGATAATTATTATGAAGACTGAAAACTCTATTAAAATACCTAAGCAAAAAGAAGTTGAAAAAGCAATATTAGAATCTATTAGTAAAGGAAATAAAACTCGTTCAAAAATTATTACAACAAGTGCTAAAGTTCTAGGCCTTACCGAAAAAGAGGCCAAAGACCGTGCGCCAGATTCAAAAAATACTAAATATAAAAGTATAATAGGAACCGTATTAACACAACTTTCAAATAATCATATTATTAATATTCACAACAAAGATACTCGTCAAGAGACTTATTCATTGCCTGAAGCAAAAAACAAAAATAAAAGTAATCAAACAAAAAAACCTACCCTTGAATCTTTTGACAGTATTACCAAAAACTCTAATCAAACTTATAATGATTTAATCGAAAACACTGCAGAATTAAAAGCTAAATATTTAGAAGAATTAAAAATATCATTGCTAAAATGTATTTCAGTTTGTGGCAGTGAATTTTTTGAACAAATGTGTGTTGAACTTGTATGTAAAATTTATCAAGTTAGCAACGAGCAAGGTAAAGTTACTGGTGGTGTAGATGATGGTGGTATCGATGGTATCGTTACAATCGTGGATGCTATCGGCTTTGAAATTGAAAATATAAATTTACAATGTAAATGTAGACAAGATTTAAATACTAACTCAAGTGCTAAAGAAGTTAGAGAATTTATTGGAGCAATTAAGCAAGAAGGAAAAGGTATTTTCTTCACAAATGGCAAAATTCATAAAATGGCATATGAAGCAGCCAAAGGAACTTCCATTATATTAATAGACGGACAAAAACTTGCTGCCCTTATGATTAACCATTTACTTGGTGTTAAAATATCCGATGCTGGATACCCAATAATAGATCGCTCTTTTTTCCCAATAATTAATTAAAAATACA
>CAZYEI010000035.1:0-13565 GCA_964646425.1 uncultured Eubacteriales bacterium
TTAGAAAAAATATAGTTGTTTATTTAATTTTATCTATATATTTATATTTATTAGATTTTTCTCTTTCAGCCTCAAGAGCATTTTTGTTTTTAGTGTTAAAAAAAATAGATAAAAATTTTCATTTTTCGAATACTGCATATTTATCATTTATAGCTTTATTTTTTATTATAATTAATCCATATGTTATCTTTCAAAGCTCCTTTATTTTAACATTTACTTTATCTTTTTTTATTGAATATATTAAAATAATAAGTTGCAACCATAATAATTATAAAAAGAAATTATTATGGTGTATATTACCATACCTTACTATATTGCCAATTGTAATCAATATACAAGGTAAAATGAGTATTTTTCAAGTAATAATTCAATTATTTGTTACGCCATTTATTCCAATTATATATTTGCTGTCTTTTATAGTAGTATTAATGCCATTTTTAGATTTTTATTATTATCAAATATTTAGTGGGGTAGAATTTATTTTTTCTGTTTTAGAAAAAAAACTGTATTATATAAATTTTCAATATATTAATCAAGCAATAATCGCCTATTATTATATAGTTTTATTTTTGTTTTTTAAATATAAATATTTATTTATGAATAAAAAAGCAATAATTGTTATATATTTTCTTTGCTTATCTTTATTTGGCTACAATACATTTCCTTATAATGATTCTTCAATATATTTTTTGGATGTTGGACAAGGAGATTGTATCTTGATTAGAGGAAAAAATAATTCATACAATATATTGATAGATACTGGCGGACAATTATATCGAGATATTGCCACAAAAATACATATTCCATTATTTCAAAAATTAGGAATAAAATATATTGATGTCATTTTTATTTCTCATTGGGATTTTGATCATAGTGGTGCTTTGGAATCGTTATGTAATAACTTTAAGGTAAAAAAAGTAATTAGCGAGTCATTTACACAACCATACATTATCAAAGATTTAATAATTTATAATTTAAATAATTATATTGATACATTTGTGGAAAACAATGAAAAAAGTCAGGTGTTATATTTTAAGTTTATCGATAAATACTTTTTATGTACAGGAGATATGACAAATGCTAATGAACAAATATTTTTAAAAACATATTCAGAAATAAAAGTAGATGTTTTGAAAGTTTCTCACCATGGAAGTAATACCTCATCAAGTGAGCAATTTTTGGATTTTATTGATCCAAAAATTGCTATTATAAGTGTCGGTGCTAATAATCGTTATGGACATCCTTCAAAAGAGGTAATTGAAAGATTAGAAAAAAGAAATATCAAAGTATATCGTACTGATGAAATGGGAACTATTATATTGAAAGAAGATATTTTTGGAAAGTTTAGATTGTTAAAAACAATTATAAAATAATCTATAAATTTATTATAAAATCATTTATAATAATAATGAAAGAAGTGATTGATTTGGTTATACTTATTTGTGGAATGCAAGATATTCAGGTTAAAACAAAAATAAAAGAATTAAAAAGCAAATATTTAAATGATGATATTAATGATTTTAATTTTATTCAATATGATTTAGAACAAACAAGTTTAAATGATGTTGTATCAGAGGCATTAACTCAAACATTTGGATATGATCATAAATTAATTCTTTGCAGAAATCCATATTTTTTATTAGCAAATAATAAGACAAAAGTTCCTTTTGAACAAGAATATGAAATGTTTAATTCTTATTTAAATTCTAATGATGAAGAATCTTGTATTATTATCTATACTATTGGGAAATTTGATGAACGAAAATCTTTAGTTAAAGATATCAAAAAATTTGGTAAATACTATGATTTAGGAGATATTGATAAAAACGAATGGCATTATAAAGTTAAAAATTTATTTTTAAATGCACATATAAAAATTTCTGATAATGATATTGATTTTTTTATCGAGAGAGTTGGAAATGACTTAGGTCAAATTGTAAAAGAAATTGAAAAATTAAGTTTATATGCCAAAGTTATTAAACGTGTAGATATTGAAAATTTAGTTCCTCGTCAATTAGAGGATAATGCTTTCCAAATGTTAGATTCAATCATTAATCGTAATATGAAAAAATTAATACAAACATATTATGATTTAAAACTTAAAAATGAAGAACCTACAAAAATTATTGCATTAATGGCAAGTCAACTTCATTTGCAATATCAAGTATTAAAATTGATGGCCAAAGGTGAAAATGAAAGATCTATTGCTGCAATTTTAGGTATTCATTGGTATAGAGTATCATTGATGTGTAAAAATGCAGCAAAAATAAGTTCAAAAGATATATTATATTTATTAGATAAAATGTCAAAACTAGATCTTGATATAAAAACTGGAAATGTAGATCGCTATCAAGCATTTGAATTATTTTTATTGAAACATTGTTAAGAATTAACATCTTATGATTGGTCATAATAATCATGAGGTGTTTTTTTATGAAAAAAAATAATTTTAGAACAGACTTTATTGATGAACTAGTGGAAGAAGAAAGCGAAAACGAATATATAATGCAACAAATTAGAAATTATAATAATGTTAAAACTAATCATATTCTAATTAAAAAATATAGTAAATTAATTAATCGTCCGCTTGGAGATTATTTAAGTATATCTTTCGAATCATTAGAAGATAAAGATGAGAGATTTAATGTTGAAAAAGTGATTGAAAAAAATTTACATAGATTATTTGGAAAATATAATATAGGAAAAAATGATAAAGTATTAGTAGTAGGAATGGGAAATCAAAAGATTACACCTGATGCACTTGGACCAATGGTAATTCACAATATAATGATTACTAATCATTTATTTATGAACAATCATTTAGATATTTCTAGTAATATTCGTAAAGTTGCATCAATTATTCCTGGTGTTATGGGAACTACAGGAATGGAAACTAGCGATATAATTTATGGCGTTTGCAAACAATTTAAACCAAATTTAGTGATTTGTATTGATGCATTAGCTACTAAAAGTGTTACTAGAATAAATAGAGCAATTCAAATTAGTGATACTGGTATAAGCCCTGGAAGTGGAATAAACAATCAAAGAAAAAGAATAGATTATAATACAATAAAATGCCCAGTTATTACAATTGGAGTTGCAACAGTTGTAGATTCATTGTGTTTATTTCATGAATATCTGGATTTAATTAAAGATATGATAAATATAAAAATATCAAATGCCAAAAAAGATAAGATTAATAAAATATTAATTAATAAAGAAATGAATTTAATTGTGACCCCAAAAGAAATTGATGAAGATTTAAAAAATATAAGTTTGGTTATTTCTAATTCGCTAAATAATGCATTACATCAAAATAATGAAAATTTATAGAATAAAATTTAAAAATAAGGGAATAATATAAATGGGGAGAGTGTTAAGATGAAACGATTCTTTATTGATTCATTAATTTTTATGCTTATAATGTTCATTTTTATGGGACTATCAAATAGTAATACAACAAATCAAACAAATGATAAAATATCATCTTTCGATCAAAATTTTAATACTAATCAAGAAATTAACGATGGATATGTAAATGCTGAAACAATTGAGTCTAATAATGGAAATACTTTTTCTGAAGCAACTAACTATGTTTCAAATAAAATAGTCGATTTTGTAAATGGAGGAGTAAATATCTTAAAAAAGGTCATGAAGTCATTTCTTGATTAACATTTTCTTTTTTTAATGATTAATTATATTTCATATGATATAATTAACTAAGAAAAGGAAAAGGTGATATTATGAAAAATCATAGAATTGTATATATGGGAACTCCTAAATTTTCCGCATATATTTTAGATAAATTAGTTAATGCAGGATATAATATTGTAGGTGTTGTTTCACAACCTGATAGAGAGGTTGGTAGAAAAAAAATACTAACTGCAACTCCAGTAAAAACGGTAGCATTAAAGTATAATTTGCCGATATTTCAACCGGAAAAAATAAAAAATGATTATGAATTTATGAAAGAACTGAATGCTGATTTAATTATAACTTGTGCTTATGGTCAAATTGTTCCAGAAGGTTTCTTGAATCTACCTGCATATGGCTGTATTAATATTCATGCTTCATTGTTGCCAAAATATAGAGGTGGTGCACCGATTCAATGGTCAATTATTAGAGGGGAAAAATGTACTGGTGTTACACTAATGAAAATGGAAAAAAAGATGGATGCTGGAGTTATGTATGCTAAAGAAGTAGTTGAAATATTAGATTCTGATAATTATGATACATTAAGTCAAAAACTCATGATTGCTGGAGCAAAAATAATATTAGACAATTTAGATAAATATTTAGAAGGAAAGTTAATTGGAGTTGCTCAAGATGAAAATGAAGTTACTTTTGCATGGAACATTTCTAAAGAAGATGAGCATTTATCTTTTAATGATAGTGCTAAAAATATTTTTAATAAAATAAGAGGCTTATCATCAATTCCTGGAACATATGCAATTTTAAATGATAATAAAGTTAAATTTTTTTCCTCATCATTTGAAGAAAAAGAAATAAATTATAAATGTGGTGAAATTGTTGGTTTTAGTAAGGATAGCATTGATGTTGCTTGTCTTAATGGAATTATTCATTTACATGAAATTCAAGTTTCCGGTAAGCAAAGAGTTTTAGTAAAAGATTTTTTAAATGGAAATAAAACAATCAAAGTAAATGATGTTTTCGAATAAATATAATAACAAATAAACTTCAAGATATTAATTATTCTTGAAGTTTTTATATTTAGTCAAAATTTAATCAATGTCATTTGCGATAACAATATAAAAAAGTGTTTTTTCAAATGTTTTATTATGATATAATAAAACATATTTTAGAAAGAGGTTGATATTATGGGAATAGATAAAAGTTTAATTAGAAATTTTTCTATTATTGCACATATTGATCATGGTAAATCTACATTAGCTGATCGTCTACTAGAATTAACAAATACAGTTGAAAAGCGAGAAATGCGTGAACAGTTATTGGATAGTATGGATTTAGAAAGAGAAAGAGGAATTACAATTAAGTTAAATGCTGTGCAAGCAAAGTATACTGCTAAAGATGGTAAAACATATATTTTGCATTTAATTGATACTCCAGGACATGTTGATTTTACTTATGAGGTATCTAGATCATTAGCTGCATGTGAAGGTGCAATTTTAGTTATTGATTCTACGCAAGGGATTGAAGCTCAAACACTTGCAAATTTATATTTAGCATTAGATAATAATTTAGATGTTGTTCCTGTTATTAATAAAATTGATTTACCTAGTGCAAATATTGAAGTGTGTAAAAAAGAAATTGAAGATGTTATTGGCTTACCATCTGAAATTGTCCCCCAAATATCAGCAAAAACAGGATTGAATTGCGAAGATGTTTTAGAAGCTATTGTTAAATATATTCCAGCACCTTCAGGAAATGATGATAATCCTTTACAAGCATTAATATTTGATTCTTTTTATGATTCTTATAGAGGTGTTGTTGTTTTCGTTAGGATTAAAGAAGGAAAGGTTAAAGTTGGCGATAAAATTAAAATGATGGGTGCTAATTCAATTTATGAAGTTACTGAACTTGGTGTTCGTACGCCAAAAGAAGTAAAAAAGAATGAATTAGTAGCTGGAGAAGTAGGTTTTATTGTTGCATCAATCAAAACTGTCAAGGATGTACAAGTTGGTGATACTATAACTTTAGCAGAAAATCCTTGCGAAAAGCCACTAGATGGTTATCGAAAACTAAATCCGATGGTCTATTGTGGATTGTATCCTGTTGATAACGCTAAATATAATGAATTAAGAGAAGCTTTGGAAAAAATGCAACTAAGTGATGCTTCTTTAGTATTTGAAGCTGAAAATTCTCAAGCATTAGGTTTTGGTTTTCGTTGTGGTTTTCTAGGATTATTACATATGGATGTTATTCAAGAAAGATTAGAGAGAGAATATAATTTAAATTTAATTGCTACTGCTCCATCTGTTATTTATCATGTTTATTTAACTGATGGAACTATGATTGAACTCGATAATCCAAGTAAAATGCCTGAACCACAAAAAATAGATTATATTGAAGAACCTTTTGTTAAAACTGAAATTATGACTCCAAATGAATATGTAGGATCATTAATGGAATTGTGCCAAAATAAAAGGGGAATATATAAATCACTTGATTATATTGATGATACACGAATGAATTTGATATATGAAATTCCATTATCGGAAATAATTTTTGATTTCTTTGATAAATTAAAATCAATCTCAAGAGGATATGCGTCATTTGATTATCAGTTTTCTTCATATATGAAGTCAAAATTAGTAAAAATGGATATACTGCTAAATGGAGAATCTATTGATGCTTTAGCAACTATTGTCCATCGTGATTCGGCATATAATCGAGGACAAGCTATTACTATTAAATTAAAAGAACTTATTCCGAGACAGCAATTTGAAGTTCCTGTTCAAGCGGCAATATTTGGAAAAGTAATTGCAAGAACAAATATCAAAGCAATGCGAAAAGATGTACTTGCTAAATGTTATGGTGGAGATATTACCCGTAAGAAAAAATTATTGGAAAAGCAAAAAGAAGGTAAAAAGCGTATGAAAGCAATAGGAAGTGTTGAGGTCCCTCAAGAGGCTTTTATGGCTGTGTTATCGATGGATGATAAATAATTAATAAAATTAGTAGAAAATTAGTAAAAGAATTTAAATTTTGACTTGAATGTAGTATAATAATATTATGAAGTACAAGGAGTGTGAATCTCATGGCATTTGATCGCATTAATTCGAACTATCCAGATGATAATTTAGGTCTTGCCAAAGAAATGACAGATAAGAAATACGCTACAAGACAAGAAATTGTTAATCGTTTTGGTGGACCGGTATTTAGTTATAATGGTGATATGGTTTGGAATGCAGTTGTAAATTATCGTGAAAAATATATTTATGCTTTGTCACTTCCTGGATATAGTAATCAGTTGTTTCGTTGCTATTTAACACCCACAATTATGTCTAATTTTATTACAACTGATAGAATTATGATGCATTATTCAAATTTATTTAATCAATATTATGTACATGATTATGTTGGTGCATACAATATTGTTGATACTTTTGAAAAAAACTGTTTAAGTAAGGAAATTTTTGAATTATCAAATGAGTATCATAAAAACTTGGATTCTTCTGATATTCAAAGAATAGTTTTTGCTGAACAAAATTTTGCAATTCCTGAAATTGATAATTATATACGTGCTTGGAATTACGTTAGAAATAGCAAAGCAAGCAGCATTGATGCAAGATTTATTAGAAATGTTGCTTTTTACTTGGGATTAACAATGAGTTCTGATACACCTGTGTATCGAACAAAAGGAGTAAAAGAGAATCGAATAATGATTGACTCAATTGATGAGTCAAAATCTTTTTATAATTCTAATGGTCTTGGAAAAATTCAAGAATTGGTTACTACTTTATTTTCTTTTTATAACTCTCAATATTCTCTATCGACAGTTACTCTAGCATGTATTGTATATTGTATGTTTGTTTATATTGCGCCACTAGAAAATTATAATTTAGAGGTTGCAAATCTTTTATTCATGAAAGTTCTTGATGAAAGAGGATATGGAGATGCAAGTTATACATTATTTTTTGACTCATATATTAATAGAAATTTAACGCAATTTAATGCCTATTTAAAAGAAAGCAAAAACACTTCTGACTTAACATACTTTATGTTATTTGTTTGTAGCATGGCTAAATCTGTAATGGAAAATTGTGTTGGTACTCTTTCAAAAGAAAATTTACCTCCTTTAACTAAAGGTGAAGTTCGAGAAATCATCAAAGAAATTGAAGTTGAAAAAGAGGTTCCCGTTGAGGTTATCAAAGAAGTCGAAGTGCCTGTTGAAAAAATAGTAGAGGTACCGGTAGAAAAAGAAGTTATAAAAGAGGTAATAAAAGAAGTTCCAGTCGAAGTTGAAGTAGAAAAAGTAGTTGAAAAAATAGTCGTTAAGGAAATTGAAGTTGAAAAAGAAATTGAAGTTGAAGTACCGATTGAAATTATTAAAGAGATACCAGTAGAAAAGGAAATAGTTAAGACAGTCGAAGTACCTGTTGAAGTTATCAAAGAAGTTGAAGTGCCTGTTGAAAAAATAGTAGAGGTACCGGTAGAAAAAGAAGTTGTAAAGTATGTAGAAAAAATAATAGAAAAGCCTGTTGAAAAAATAGTGGAGAAAACAATTGAAATACCTGTCGAAACTATTGTAGAAAAAATAATAGAAGTACCTAGTAAAAGAGAAGTAGAAGTTCTTGTTGAAAAAGAAGTAGAGGTACCAGTAGAAAAGGAAGTTATTCGTTATATTGATAAAGAGGTAAATCTAAAACCCCAACAAAATATTTCATCATTTACTAAACCATTATTTAATCCAACAGCGCTTGCTAGAGTTAATATTAATGATTTAAGTAATTTAAGTGATGATGAATATGCACAAAGATTATTAGTTTTAATTCCTACAATTAGAAAAGATCAAGCTTTCTTTTATGCTCATCATAGAACAGAAGGATGTTTTTATACAATTGGACAATATAAAGATTATGCAGATTGTGCGTATGAAACTGCTAGAACATCAATGGATTTTCTAGTCAGTTGTGGTTTTTATCGCAAAGAATTATTAAAAAATAAATATGTTTATACCCCAGTAACACAAAATGAGGTAAGAGGAGAAGAAAATAATGATAATTAATTTTTTATCAATTAGTGATTTTTTTGAAAAATATCAAACTTTTACTATTTTATTGGTATTAGGATTTATATTAATAATTGCTTTATATATTAAAAAATATTTTCCTAAATTATTTGATAATAACGAAGGACTAAAATCTCAAGATGAATTGGATAAAGAGGAATTAGAAAATATGCTTCAAACACAAAAAATTGAAGTAAAAAAAGAAGATAATCTAGTTGAAGAAGATGAAGAAACATATTTTATTAATGATGCAAATCGTGAAAAAATAAAAAAAATGAAAAATAAAAAATAAATTAGGAAGGGATGTGAAAAAATAATGGCAAAATCCATTTATGTTCATATCCCTTTTTGTAAAAATATATGTCCTTATTGTGATTTTACAAAATTTATATATCATCATAAATATGTTGAATCATATATAAATCAATTGATAAAACATATTAAATCACATGATTTAATAGATGCTAAAACAATATATATTGGTGGCGGGACACCAACAATTTTGCCAATTAATTTATTGGAAAAAGTTTTAATTGCTTTAAAACCTTTTTCAAAAGAAGTAGTAGAATATACTATCGAAACGAATGTTGAAAATATTAATCAAGAATTAATTAATTTATTGCAAAAATATGGCGTAAATAGAATAAGTATAGGTGTTCAAAGTTTTAATGAAAATCATTTAAAACTTCTTAGGAGAAATCATTGTTATGAAGATGTTTCTGATAAAATAAATTTATTAGTTTTAAATGATTTTAATAATATTTCTATTGATCTTATTTATGGACTGCCAAATCAAACTATTAAGGATTGGATTGAAGATATAAATAAGGCATTATCATTGCCGATTAAGCATATTTCTTTGTATTCTTTAATGATAGAAGAACATACTGTATTATTTTTGCAAAAAATTAAAGAACGTGAAGAAGAATTTTTGGATGAATGTTATCAAATTGCAAATGAAAAGTTAAAAGAAAGTGGATTTTATAGATATGAAGTATCAAATTTTGCATTAGCTTCAAAATATGAATCAAAGCATAATTTAACTTATTGGAAAGATTTAGAATATATTGCTTTTGGTGTTGGGGCATCAGGATATGAGAATGATATAAGGTATACAAATACTAAAAGTTTGCAACGTTATATTGATAATTTTATGAATAGGGAAGAAGAAATTATTGATATATATAATCATAAGGAAGAATATATTATGCTTAATTTGCGAACTAAATATGGAATATCAATTAAAGAGTATAATAAAGAATTTCATTGTGATTTTACAAAGGAATTTGAAAACGTAATTAATGAATTGATAAATAAAAGTATGATTGAATTTATTGATGGTGATATTATAAAAGTTGTAGATGATAAGATCTATATATTAAATCAAATAATATTAAAATTTTTAGAAAATATGTAGGTGAATAGATATGGAGAATAATTTATTAGGAAAGAATAATGAGCTTGTTCAAAAAATAAAAGAATTAAAGAGACATCCTAAAGAAAATCATTATATAATAGAAGAATTGTTTATTCTAAGTCTAATAAAAAAGTATAATAAAAAAATTGATACAATTTTATATAGTGAGGAAGATATATATAGTGCTGATGCTAAAGAAATTTTAAACTATTTAATTACAAATTCTTTAAATGTTGGAAAAATAAGTCATAAAATGTATTTGCAATTATCCGAAAAAGATAATGCCTCAGGAATTATGGTTTTATATAAAGATGAGGAAAATTTTAAAGACTTATTGGAAAAAAAACCAGAATTTATCCTTATTTTGGATCAAATTGAATTACCGGGTAATTTAGGAACAATGATTAGAACAGCCGATGCTTGTGACATAGATTTAATAATTTTAGTTAATCCGATTACTAAAATTGAAAATCCAAAATCAATTGCAAGTAGTCGTGGAATGTTTTTAAGAATCCCAACCATTACTATGTCATATCCTGAAGCACAAAGTTATTTAAACAATAATAATTATCGTATTTTTTTAGGAGAACCATACTTAGGTACTCCACACAATTTAACGAATTTTGATGGAAATATTGCGATTGTTGTCGGAAATGAAAGATATGGAATTAATCAAGAATGGTATAATCACAAACATGAAAAGATATTTATACCAATGTGGGGGGAAATGTCTTCTTTAAATGTTGGTGTTGCTGCATCAATATTGATGTATGAAGCAAAAATTAAAAGAAACAAATAATTGTAAATTGAAAGATAAATGATATAATATAAAAAGTGGAGATGAGATTATGACGAGAGCGAATTATGAAAGAAGAATGTTAGCTTATGTTTTTGATGTTTTTTTTAGTTTTGTTTTTGCGGTGTTCTTTAATTTATTTGCTAAAAAAGTTTTAAAAATTGCTTTTCCCTTATGGCTTGATGTTACTTATGTTTTGACATGCTTATCATATTTTTTTTATGTATCATTAACATATTATTTTTTTGATGGTGTAACTCTTGGGGGACTTATATTTAATGTTAGAATAGTTAACATGGATAATTCGAGATTAACATTTAAAACATCTTTGATGAGAGCGATATTATTAGCTGTTATTTTTATATCACTATATAATATTATTTATATGCTTTTGCATAAAACTCAAGTGAGTTTTTATGATGATGCAACTAATACAAAAGCTGTTGAAAGAAAACATATTGAAGAATATTTATAATAGAATTATAAAGTAAATAAACTTGATAATTATCAATAAAAAAGCTATTATTCAAAATACATAAATTTTTGATGTATGAATAATAGTTTTTTTATTTTTGTTTAAATATAATTAATTATGCTTTTTTTTATGATGTGTATCTTTCTTTTTATTGTTAAATTCAACGGGAACATAAATTGTTTCTTCTTGTGGTCCTGTTTGAATTTCTTCGAATATAATTTCATCGTATACTTCAAATAATTCTTTATTTTTATTTTTTTTGCTGTCCTTTTTCATAAAAAACCTCCATCAAATTTATTATGTGAGTTTTTCTATAAAATATTATATTTCAATTCTAAGACCTTTTGGATAATAATTTTTTAAAACACCACAAACTGCTTTACCAATTCCTAGATTTATTCCTAGATATTGAACTTGAACGAAATTTTTAGAGAAAGGCGTGTTAATTTGCTCGCCATGAAGAAATTTTTTTACTTCGTCTAAAGATAAATCTTGCTTTTGAATGAAATTAAATGCAGTAGCCAAATTATGTCCAGGTTCAAATCTTCCTTTTATTATCTCTCCACAATCGATACCATCTTTTAATATATGTAGGTCAGTGTAATTAAAATCATGTTCATAATAAAAGATGCGTGAGCCTATTTGTTTAAAGTTACCTTTAATAATATAATCAATGTTTAATGTAAAAAAACTTTTAATGATGTTCAAATTTGTTTTATCTAATTCATTTTTTAAACGCTTAGTTTGATTATAATACTGATGTTCATCATTACATTTAATAAGTGTAATAAAGTGACCTTCACCTTCAAAGTCGAATGGGTATAGTCTAATTGCCTCAGGAATATCTATACCTCGATAATGTG
The DNA here is from genome assembly GCA_964646425.1 of uncultured Eubacteriales bacterium. Lineage (GTDB taxonomy): Bacteria > Bacillota_I > Bacilli_A > RFN20 > JAISJY01 > CAZYEI01. The sequence goes on from CAZYEI010000035.1 coordinate 12,265, forward strand.
CAATGTCAGCTGGAATATTGATTAATGAAGCATTAGTTTGACTTAATAAAAAATTAATGATTTCTTCATTTTCTTTTTTTTCAAAAGTACATGTCGAATATACCATAATACCATTTTTTTTCAATAATGAATAGGCATCCAAGATTAAACTTTTTTGAATGTCCACTAAGCTTTCAACTTTTTCAAATGACCAGTCATCGAAAACTAAATTGTTTTTTCGAAACATTCCTTCGCCAGAGCATGGAGCATCAAGAATTACTTTATCAAAATATCCTGTATATTTATTAGCAAGTTCATTTATATTATTGTTACATACAATACAATTTTTTAATCCCATCCGTTCTAAATTAAATTGTAATGTTTTTGCTCTAGTTAGGGAAACATCATTTGCTACTAGGAGTCCAATATCATTCATATTGATAAGGCACTGTGTAGATTTTCCACCTGGTGCAGCACATAAATCAATGATTTTATCTCCAATTTGAGGATTGAGCAAATGAACAACCATCATTGCGCTTGCATCTTGAATATAGTAAGCTCCTCCATAATGAAATGGGTGTTTTCCAATTTTTTGATCAAGAGAGTAATAATAAGCATTTTCAATATATTTATGCTTTTTTAAATTTGGGAATAATTTATTGAAATCATCATTATTAATTTTTAATGTATTTAGTCTTAGACAATGTAGTGGTTCTTTTTTTATACTTTCAATTAATTTGTTGGCAATTTCTTTTCCAAGCATATCGTTTATATGTTCACTAAAGTTCATTCTATTCCTTCTTTCTACTTTATTTATTATAGCAATTTTGCTATAATAAATAAAGAAACATTGAAAAGAGGAGGCCATATATTATGAGAATGGTTGATATTATAATAAAAAAAAGAATGAAAAAAGAATTAACAGCAGAGGAAATACATTTTTTTATAGATGGGTATAGTAAAAATATTATCCCGGATTATCAAGTAAGTGCTTTAGCAATGGCAATTTTATTGAATGGAATGACTGCAAAGGAAACATCCATTTTAACCGATGCAATGAAAAATTCTGGCGATGTTATTAATCTATCGATGATTAGAGGTATAAAAGTTGATAAACATTCTACTGGTGGCGTTGGTGATAAAACATCATTGGTTTTGGGACCGATGGTAGCAAGTTGTGGTGCTCCTGTTGCTAAAATGTCAGGTAGAGGTCTTGGACATACAGGGGGAACATTAGATAAAATGGAGTCAATTCCAGGAATGAATATTAATTTAACAGAATCACAATTTGTTAATCAAGTTAATAAAATTGGAATTGCAAT
>CAZYEI010000036.1:0-13358 GCA_964646425.1 uncultured Eubacteriales bacterium
GATATGGGGTATTAGCCTTTTTATAAACTTGTCTACTTTTTGTTGACTAGTTCAACTATAATATTCCCTTTTGTTTTTATCAAATATTTTCATTGTTTCTTTTACAATGATACTATTCAACAATAATTTTATTTAAACTATTTAGAAGCCATTTCTTTTAAGCGTTCATATCTTCCCTTAGCATATTCTTCACATTTAGCTAATAATTCTTCAGCATGTGCAGGATTTACCTTTGGAAGTTGAGCATAACGTGTTTCTCCTAATAAGAAATCTCTAAATTTAGTGAAGTCAGGTTCTTTACAATCAATTTGTAATGGATTTTTTCCTTCTTTTGCTAAACGAGGATCGAATCTATATGGAATAAAATATCCACATTCAACAGCCTTACGTTGTGTAGCTTGGTGGTTACTTAGTCCACCTTTAATTCCGTGTTCAGCACATGGAGCATAACATATAATTAATGAAGGTCCATCATAACTTTCAGCCTCTAACATTGCTTTAATTACTTGATTAGGATTTGCTCCCATTGCAACTTGAGCAACATAAGCATGCTTATATGACATAGCAATTGCTCCCAAGTCTTTTTTAGCTGTTGTTTTACCAGCAGCAGCAAATTTAGCGATTTGTCCTGTTTGCGATGATTTTGAAGCTTGACCACCAGTGTTTGAATAAACTTCTGTATCTAATACTAAAATATTAACATCTAATTCATTTGCGATAACGTGATCAACGCCACCATAGCCAATATCATAACTCCAGCCATCTCCACCAACAATCCATACTGATTTATTAATTAAGTCACGTTCGTGTTTTAATACTTCTTTAATACCTTCAGATTTTGAATTCTTAATAGCATCAACTAATTTATCTTTCATAGCACGAACATACTTACGGTCTCTTTGATGAGCTAAGTAATCGTTTACTAATTCTTTAACGTTATCTTCGCAAGAATCAATATTCTTTTCCATTATAGAAGCGATTGTTGCTAGTTTATAATCTGTTGCAACTCTCATACCAAATCCATATTCTGCATTATCTTCGAATAATGAGTTTGCCCATGCTGGACCTTGACCATTTTCATCAATAGCAAATGGATTTGAAGGAGTAGAACCAGAATAGATTGAAGAACAACCAGTTGCATTAGCAATTAACATATTATTTCCAAATAATTGAGATGCTAAACGATAATATGGAGTTTCTCCACAGCCAGCACAAGCTCCTGAAACTTCAAAATATGGTTTTAATAATGAAGCACCTTTAACTGTAGTAGTTGGATAGTAAGAAGTCTTATATGTTACTTTATTGAATAAGTAATCAGCAGCTGGAATTTCATCTTTTTGTGTTTTTACATCAACCATTGATAATGCTTTCTTACCAGTTTTAGGATTTACTGGACATTCAACAACACATAATCCACAGCCAACACAATTGTCTGGAGATACTTGTACTTTAAACTTTAATTCTTTAACTGCTGGGCCACCCATTGGTGCAATAACATTATTTTTAACAACCTCTGGAGCGTTAGCAACTTCTTCTTCAGTTAATAAGAATGAACGAATTGTAGAATGTGGACATACAATAGCACATTTTCCACATTGTAAACAACTATCTTTATCCCATGAAGGTACTTCAACAGCGATATTTCTCTTTTCTTTCAAAGATAAATTGTTTTTCATTGTACCTGTTAATAAACCACCTTTTGTAAATTCGCTAACTGGTAAATCATTTCCCTTTAATGCAGCAATTGAAGCAACATAATAATCAAAATATTCATCTTTTACTTCTTTTTTAACTGTATTAATAGTTAAATTTGCCCATGCAGGATCAACATTAACTTCTACTAAACCATCTTGACCACGATCAATAGCTTTGTAGTTTAATTCAACTACTGCATCACCTTTTTTACCATATGCTTTCTTTGCAGCTTCTTTCATATAAGTTTTAGCATCTTTATATGGTAAAATTGATTCATTCAAAGCAAAGAATGCCGATTGTAAAATTGTATTTGTATGTCTTCCCATGCCTAATTCTTCAGCAATATGAGTAGCATTAATAATATAGAATTTTGCATTCTTTTCAGCTAATTGTTTTTTAACTTTATTAGGCATATAAGAAATAATTTCTTCAGCACCAAAAGTTGTATTTAATAAGAATGTTCCACCCTTCTTTAAGTTTCTAATCATATCAAACTTAAATAGATAAGAATCTAATGAACATGAAATAAAATCTGCATTTTCAATATAATATGTTGAATGAATTGGTGATTTACCAAAACGTAAGTTAGAACGTGTTGTTCCTCCAGCTTTTTTAGAATCATACGCAAAATATGCTTGTGAATATAAATCAGTATGATTTCCTATAATTTTAATTGAACTCTTATTTGCAGAAACTGTTCCATCAGAACCTAGTCCATAGAACAAACATGAAGTATAATCACCTTCAATATGGAAATTAGGATCAACAGGTAATGATAAATGAGTTACATCATCATTAATACCAATTGTAAATCCATTAAATGGATTTTCGCTATCCAAATGATCATAAACAGCCTTAATTTGATTTGGTTGAGTATCCTTACTTGATAAGCCATAACGACCACCAATTAATACATCAGCTTTGCGTCCAGCATTTGTTAAAGCTGCTAAAACATCTAAATACAAAGGTTCTCCAGTAGCACCCATTTCCTTTGTACGATCTAAAACAGCAATCTTTTTAACAGTTTTTGGTAAAACATTTAGTAAATATTTTACTGAGAATGGACGATATAAATGTACTTTAATCAATCCAACTTTTTCGCCATTCTTAACTAATTTATCTACAACTTCAGTAATTGTTTCAGTTACTGAACCCATAGCAATAATTACTTTTGTAGCATCTTCAGCTCCATAATATGTAAATGGCGCATATTTACGGCCTGTAATATTAGATGCTTTTTCTAAATAATCAGCAGCAACATCTGCGATTGCATCAAAATGTAAATTTTGTGCTTCTCTTGTTTGAAAATAGATATCATCATTTTCAGCACCACCACGAGTAACTGGATTTGTATGTGGATTCAATGCATTTGCTTTATAGTTTTCTAAAGCATCTCTATCTAGTAATTCGCCCCATGTAGCATCATCAATTAATTCAACTTTTTGAATTTCGTGTGATGTTCTAAATCCATCAAAGAAATGCATTACTGGCGCACTTGTTTTAATTGCAATTAAGTGAGCAACTGGTGCTAAATCAGCAGCTTCTTGTACTGAATGAGCACATAGCATTGTAATTCCTGTTTGGCGACAAGCATAAATATCTTGATGATCTCCAAAAATAGACAATGATCTTGTTGCTAGCGAACGAGCAGAAACGTGTAATACTGTTGGTAATAATTCTCCCACCCATTTATAAATATTAGGAATCATCAAAAGTAAACCTTGAGATGCTGTAAAAGTAGTAGCTAATGCTCCTGCTTGTGCCGCACCATGAACAGCGCCTGATGCTCCTGCTTCTGATTGTAATTCTGTAACTTTTACAGGATTTCCAAATAAATTTAATTTACCCTTAGCACTCCAAGCATCAACATGTTCAGCCATTGGTGAAGAAGGAGTGATTGGATAGATTGCTGCAACTTCTGTGAAAATATAAGCTCCGTTAGCACAAGCTTCATTTCCATCCATAGCAGCATATGTTCTTTTAATTTCGGACATATATTGTACCTCCCATTTAATCATTCTTATTATAGCACAAATACTAGTAAATAAAAGAAAAAAATTACTATAAATTTTTATTTTTTTAATCTTTCTTTGAAAATAAATATTTTTAATTACAAATAAGCTACATATAATAAACTATTAAAAATTTACCCGTAAAAAAATGTCTTGAAGATTATTAATACACAAACAATCATCCAAAACATTCTATTAATTTCAACAAACAATAAATATATACATTATTTTTTTAATAATGCTAAAAGTTCCCCACTAGCCTTGCATGGACCAAAATGTTCTTTCCCTTCAATCCCTAAGCATGTATATATTTCACCAATAAAGATTTTATTTAAAAATAATTTTGAAAAATATATTTCTAGTAACGAATCAACTTTTTCTTTATTTTGATAAGGGCCAAAGGGATTAGCAAAATAAGTATCAACTATTCCTTTTTCATTTGTTGTTGATTTAGCCATTCTTCTTCCTAATTTAAAAACTTTAATAGCTTCATCTTTATTATTAAATCTAGAGATCCCCTCTTTATCTTCATAGTTATTAGCATACAATAATACATCAACTTTAAAACCTTTAATAATATTTTGATATGTTGTAATCGGAATAGTAGCTCTTGCATTATTTTGATCAGGATTCATTAAGATTGCTCTATCAATAGAACGATAAGCATAGCCAGGTGCTAAATCATCTAAACGGACAAAAGCTCCAGTCTCACTTCCATACCCATATATTTCATTATCGACTATTTTTAAACTTCCCATATCATCAAAAATCACTATAATATCCGAAATATCTTTATCGCCAAAAGAACGAAGTGCTTCAAGTGTCTCCGATTTTCCAGTTCCCGAGTCTCCCATAATAACTATATTTTTTCTTTCTCTATTTTTAAATAGAATGGAAAACATAGCACCATGAATCGGCAATTCATTTTTCTTAATATTAGCTATATTATGCACCGTCAAAAGCATTTTTTTCATGTAGCCAAAGTAAGTAGCTTCTTCACTATAAGGAACATATCCAACCATATATTGATTAAGTTTATCAGCATAATATACAGGTTCATTTATCCTTTTATTACTACCTCCATAAATAAGAATCAAGTCAATCTTACCATTTTCTCTATTTTGATCAATCTCAAATAAATTAGCAAGCGTTAATCCTAAATTCATATAATCTTTATGAAAAAAAACTCTTGCACGATGATTTCCTACTTTCACAGGAAAACAAAACCAATCTTTTTTAGAAAAAACTAATTCTTTGATAGGATTAATCATTATTTCTCTAAAAAAACCTTTCCGTTTTGTATTCTTGGGATAAACAATAAATGGTGCATGCAAAATAACTGTATGAATTAGTTTAATACTATTTAAAGTTTCATACTCATTAGAAAAAATATCATCACTATGCTGTAATATAAATGATGCATTGCTTCCTGCACTAACCTGACGATAAATTCTATTAGGTTCTCCCATGATTTTTTCACTAATCAATCTATAAGTAGTAAGTACTAAATTTGAAAAAGCATTTTCAGCATTCATAAAACTAATTTTTTGTAAACCCTTTTTATTATTCCCTCCAAGTATAAATGCATATCTTTCAAAATGTCTCCAGTAATTATATAATTCTTCTATTAAAGTTTGTAATAAATCTTTTTTTCGAAGTAAATCTTCAGCTATTTCTTCAAGCGGAAAAACGGTAATGAGTTTAAAAACATGAATTAAATGATTAACTATTTCATTATCGCTTCCTAATAAGCAGCCAAATTCCTGATATTCTTCCCACCATGAAGGATTTTTCTTTTTCGTTTGGTGAATAAATGATTTTAGTAATTTATTAAATGTTTCACTACTTAATAATTCTACTGGTGATGTACAATATTGAGTATTAAAATCAAGAAAAATACTCTTTTTACCAATTAATTCCATATACATTCCACCTTTCATTTAAAATATTTTATCACTTATTTTATGAAAAACCATTATAAATTATGAATTAAGTTCATATATTTAAATGGTGAAAAAAATGAAGCATCCAAAACTATTAATTAATTATTCAAAATTATTAGAAAATTATAATTATTATAGAACAGAAAATGAGACAATTATCTGTGTAGTAAAAAGCAATGCGTATGGTTGTTCACTAAATAAAATCGTCTCTTTTTTATTAAATAATGGAGTACAGCATTTTGCTGTTTTCACTTTAAAAGAAGCAATACAAATAAGGAAATTATCTAATAGTTGTTTTATTCTTCTACTCAATAGCATTGAAAAAAAAGATTTAAAAAAATGTCAAGATCTAAATATTACTATTTCAATCAACTCAATATTAGATTATAATCTTGTTAAGAATACTCCGAATATATCTGTTCACATAAAAATAGATACCGGAATGCATCGTGTCGGAGTTACTAGCTATGAATTTAAAGAAATAATTGCAAATAAAAAAATAAAAATTACTGGCATTTTTTCTCATCTTGTAGGAGGCGCAGATAACATTTGTTATCTAAAAAGACAAATTAATCTATTTGATTATTTATTAAAAAATATCGATAAAACAAAATATTTAATTCATATTTGTAGTTCTTCTTCTGCCAAAATAATCAAGTCAAAATACCAAAACGCAATTAGAATCGGTCTGGGCTTATATGGTTTTAACGAATTAAATAATCCTTGTCTAAAAATCGAATTACCAATCACTTACAAAAAAGTAATTAAAGAAAATGAATACTGTTCATACAATTGTAGTTTTAAAGCTCCAAAAAAAGGCTATCTATATATCATTCCAACTGGATACCATAATTGGTTACTTCCTAACACCAAGATTAAAGTTCAAGATTTTGTTAATGCAGGCAGTATTTGTATGAATTGGTTAATACTATATAGTACTAAAAACTATACAAAAAAAGTCATAACTTTAAACGGCTATGACTTAATTAAAATATGCAAAGATAATAATTATTCAATTTATTGGTTATTGTCTTCGTTTAAATCTTGAACATTTTCTTCATTTTTATCAAAAACATTCTCTAAAGCTTCATCTTCTTGGCTACCTTCAACATAATCCAAGAAAGAACTTCCCATCTCTCTAGCTTTTTCTGCTTCTAGTTCTTCTTCTTTTGTCACAGGTCCAAGTTCTTCTAATGTTGTTTTAGCTAAATCGGTAAATCTATGTAAATCATTACCATACTCTAGACATTTTTCACAGGCCTCTCTAACCAAGAATCTACTTCTATTCTTATAAATTTTTATAATACGATATTGATTCATCAACATTGTAAAAATATCTTTTTGTGTATAAATCATATCTCTTAATTCTTTACTAGGATTTCCTGTTTCTTCAGCTTCAATAATCGATTTATGATAATCTAAAATTCCTTGTAAAGTGTTTTTAGTTTGCACATCACTAACTTCTTCTATTCGCAAAATCTCATCATTTAGAGCTTCCTTTGGATTTTTAGCTAATTCAAATTTTAATTCTAAATAAACATATAAATTATGTCCATTACTTGGTCTTTCAATTTGTGCTAAAAGTTCTTGTGCTTCAATTGTCTTTCCTAAATACATTAATGTGTAAACTTTTTCTATTAAAAATTTTTCTTTCATTGCCAACGATAAGTCTTCTCTTGAAAGCAGGTCATTAACAGCAACTAACGCTTCATTTCCTTCGATATTTCTAATAAGCTCAATCATAGGTTTATTAGTTTCCATTTTTTCTTTATTAACTAATGAATTTTTAAAAATCATATTTATAACAAAAATAACAATAGCCCAAATTACAATAGTAAGCGATCCTAATGATGAAATAAATTGATCATAAATAACCAAAAGGGCAAATCCACCAAATAAAACTACCCACGATCCCCAAAACATGGCATTGTATCGTTTTCGATTAATCCAGCCATTAGGTAATTCCTTCTTTTTCATTATCCTTCACCTCATTATATATAATTATACACAAATAAAAATTTTTTTCATTAAATTTAGAAAAGATAGTTTAAAATATCAATAAACAATAAAACAAATAAGACTATATTAATAATTTGTATATTTTTATTATTTTTGTATTCAAATTTTTTATAAATCCATAAATAAAAATATTTCATATATAACATTCCAAATAATCCAAACAGAAAAACATATGATAATCTTACATATCCATTAATACTATCAATATTACCTCGATAATCCCATAATTTATTTATTTTTATAGTATCAATTACTAATCCCGTAAAATATTCTATAACACCACATATCATTCCAAATAAAACAGCATAAGATATATATAATGTAACTACCTTAGCTCTATTTCCTTCTAATTTATATTTATCATACAAAGTAGATATATAGCCAAATGAAGGTACTTTCAAGATAATAAAAATAAGTGTTACACATATTCCATATATCGGACAAAATGGTAATGTTAATAATCCACGATCCAACCATTCTCCAAATACCAAAAACGTACCTGTCGTTTCCATCACCCAGCCTAAAAAAGAAGTAACGAAAAAGAGAAATATAATAATTGTTTTATTTATTTTCATAATATCACCAATTATATTTTCCCCAAAAATAACCAAAAACTAAAAAAGTACGATAATTATCTATCGTACCTTTGAGTTTTTATTGAGAACATTTAACAACATTTTTTGCTTGTAATCCACGATCAGATTGGAAAATTTCAAACTCAACTGCTTGGCCTTCTTCTAATGTTCTATAGCCTTCTTCTTGAATTTGCGAATAATGAACAAAGATATCTTTACCATCACCACGATCGATAAATCCAAAACCTTTGTCAGCATTAAACCAACGTACTTTACCTGTCATTTTACTTACCTCCATTCTCAAACTAAATAATTAATTTTGTCCTATACAAATAGGTTATTATTGGGCCCATAAATACTTTATCTTATTACCAGCATTGTTTCAACAAAAAGAGTTCGACAAAGTTCTACGCTATTCGACAATACCAAAATGAGCTTGACAAATTGCTAATAACTTTATTTTTTTTATTCCTTGTTCTTTTGCTTTTTGATAACATGATAAAAGCGTATTCCCAGATGTAACAATGTCATCAACAATCAGTAATTTTGTAACATCTCGTAGTACACATCCATCAATTGCAATTATATCTTTAATATTTTTTCTATTAATGAAACTTTGAGACGATTGTTTGATATTTTTTGTTTTATAAAAACAATTCACTTTTCTCCATCTCCAAAAAGAAAAAATTTCTTGAAGATGATTAAAGCCACGTCTTTTATCATCTTCACTAAATGATGGTGCAAAAGATATAGTATAGCCCCAATATTTATTTTCCAATTCTGCAATAAAATACTCTAAAAAAATAGTTCTCAATTCTATATCAAAAAGCCCCTTAAATTTATATATTAACTCTTTCATAAAATCATTATATTTCATTAACACATAAATCTTTATTCCTTGGACTTTGATATCTTTTCGCAATAATTCCATTTTTTGAAAACATTTATAACATAAAGAATGTTCTTTAACATTAAATAAATCATTTATAAAAATCTCTGATTCAATATTCTTAAAACATACTTTACAAACTTTCATTATACTTTTTTACCTCATTAATACATTCACTAAATTCTTTCTTATTTTTGGTTGCTAAAAAATAAATATCTCCATTTGGATAATTTGACTTTCTTCCAACTCTACCACAAATTTGTAAAATTGTTTCAAAGTTAAAAATAAAATGATCAGCCAAATAAATAATTACCTGAAGATTTGCGAAAGTGACTCCTCTTTCAAGAATTGTTGTAGTTATCACAACAGTGAAGCATCCTTGATGAATTTTTTTTAATGTTTGATTCCTTTTTAACATTGAACTATAAACAAAAACTATATTAGCAAATCTTTTTAACAAGAACTTTTGAAGAATTTTACCATCATTAATAGTTGGAACATAAACAAAACAAATCTTATTTTCCTTATGATATTTTCGCAACAGTTTTATTAAAACATATTTAAGATAAAGTCTCCCTGCGATAATTTTTTGAGGTATTGGCATTGGTTTTCCATGATATCTTTTATATAAACATAATATTTCTTTATTTATTTTATCATCCAGTGATGGAGTGGCACTTAAAGACACAATAGGTCCTTTTGCACTCTGAAAAACAAAATAATTTAGCAAATCATCACCTTTATATGGAAATGCATCTATTTCATCAATTATAACAAGATCAAAAATTTTCCTAAATCTATAAGCTTGATGTGTTGTTGCTACAACGATATTTCCATAAAGATCATTAGTGTGTCCCCCATAAACAAAAGATAATTTTGTCTTTGGAAAAATATCATGGAGTCTTTCTCCAAGTTCAATAACTAAATCTCTTCTTGGAATAAAAAAGGCAATTCTTTTTTGTTCCTTTAAAAACTTAAAAATAATTCCTGTAACAATTTCTGTTTTTCCAGCACCACATACAGCATAGATTAAAACATCTTTTTTATTTTCCACTAAATCAATTAATTTATCACTTAATTGTTTTTGTTCTTTAGTTAATAAATAAGGCATATTTAATATATGTTGTTGTGGTTTTAAAACAATATTTGTCTTATCATCTCCTTCGTATTGAAAAGATAGGCATTTTCTGCAATAGCTTATACCATTTCGAATTCCTATATATTTTTCTTCTTTATTACCACATATAGGACATTTATAGGACACTATCTCTATACCTCCTCATTATTAAATACGAACAAAAAAATTTAAAACTCAATTTTTTTGTATTTTTTCTTAAAAAATGTTAGAATTTTATAGAGGAGTTGATATTATGAAGGAGCAATATAGATTAATCAAAGAAAAAGTAACTTGTAAAATAATCATTGAAAAATCTATTTTTATTTGTAATTTAATTCCCATTAAAAACAAACAAGAAGCTGATTCATATTTAAAAGAAATAAAAAAAGAACATTATAAAGCAAATCATAATTGTTATGCATATTCTTTATATGACCCTATAACTTTAAAAAGCAATGATGATGGTGAACCAAGTGGAACAGCAGGATTACCAATTTTAGAGGTCTTAAGAAAAAATAACTTATCTCAAGTGCTTGCAATTGTAACAAGATATTTTGGGGGCATTAAATTAGGAACAGGTGGCCTTATTAGAGCTTACACACAAGCAACTGCAACAGCAATTGAAAAATCCTCAATATTTAAATCTTGTATTTTCCCCCATTTTCAAATTGAATTTACATACGATTTAATACCATTTATAGATAAATTTATGGCCCAAAATAATATTAAATGCCTTAATAAAGATTTTGATATTAATGTAATTTATACTTTTTATTTAGAAGATACTTCATTATACGAAAAAATGAATCAATATGTAAATGGAAAATTAAAATTAAAAAAGACTTATGATGATGAACTAATAATTCCTTCATAAGTCTTTTTATTATATTTTATTATTTAATCAATTACTACCACAATATAGGATTCTAGTTCAAAGCTATTATTAAAATAGCCTAAGCGATATGTTCCATTAGAAATTGTAGCATTATTTTCAACATATTCCCAATTTGAATTAACATTTTTTTCTATATCAGCAGCTATTGTTCTGCCATATTTATAAGCATATGATTCTAAAATTAAATAGATTTCTTCATAACTATAACTTCCACTTAAATTAATATTAATGTCAGCAGTTTTGGTAGCTGTAACATAGATTTTATTATCTTGTCCATTTGATAAAACATTAATTACCCCTTCGCCTGTTTTTACGCTTTCTTCAATTGCCCCTTGAACACAAATCGGATTAGATACTCTAATACCTTCATTAGCTGTTGCAATATATGCAACCAACACATATTCCCCTTCCTCTAATATAGGGATTTGAATTGTAGCAGTTTGTGTTAGTTCAAAATTATTTTCTATATTATCATTATTTAGAAGACTATTTTTTTCATATCTCTTAGTTATTGGATTTTCAAAATCAAGTGGATACAAATTAGAGTATTTACCATCGTTTTCTTTAGCAAAGGCAAAAGCAACTTGATAATCAGTATTATCAGTAAGTAATGATGTATCATTGATTCCAACAACAATGTTAGTAATATTCAATGTTGTACCATTATTTAAAATATTTCCTGGCAATACAATATCTAAAGTTGAAAATTGATAAGACTCATCAATTTCCCATTGTTTATCACTTTTAATAACTGGATTATCTTTATACTTTTGATATAAATCTACAAATTCATTAATTAAATCTTTTTCTATTTTAATAGACTTGTTTATATCAGCAAAATTATCAATATGATTTCCTTGCCATAAATATAATTCTCCAAAATCAAGTGAATCTTGTTTTGCATATTTGATTGAACTTTTGATTGATTCAAAATCATCTTTAAAAGAAAATTCATAGTCATTCATTAATCTACTTAAATTATCAAGAATAAATTCAATATCGTCATCTGCAAAATATAAATTAATTTCACCATAAAAATCTATACCACCAATTGGTTTAATACTTGTTCCATATACCTCAAAATTATTGTTATAAAGTTGATCACCTTTTTTTAATTCTTTACCATTAATAAATTTTGCAATAACATCACTATAATCATCAGTAAAATAGCTTCTATCTTTGCCATCTCCAATATACAGCACTTTATAGTTTTCTTTGCCATCACTTTCCTCAGCAGAGACAACTTCATTATCATTTGCTTCAATATAAAAGCAATCTAAATTATTAATACCTGTTGTTAATATTGAAACCAAGCCACCTGAAATACTTAATAAATCGCTTTTACCATCAGAACTTATAAGTTTTATATCACCATAATAGTAATTTAACGAATTATTTTCATCATAAATAGTATATGACGTTTCATATATTGCTTCATCTTTCATTACTAAATTAGAGAATGTCATACTTTGTTCATCTATACTATCATTATATGATGTAGACATAATATCCCAATATCCTTTATCTTTACTAGCTATTATTACAAGCATAACATCATTTTGGATAGACGTATATTCATATCTTAGTCCCGGAATATATGTCATTCTACTCTTGGCGTTTGTATCACTATTAGCAATAAACATTTCAAATATATTTTGACCCAAATCATTTTGATATCGACGACAAATTTCGTACTGATCAGCAGTTCTAGAAATAATAGTTTCACTATCTTTATCAACTGTCAAAAGAATTTGATTTTCGCCATCAATTTTAATCCAAGTATCAACCATTTGAATTTTTGCCTTTGTCAAATCTATTAAATTCGAACCAGTTTTTGCACTATGTTCAATACTAGATGAATAACTATCAAAATATGATAAAAAATTAGAATAGTCAGGAGCATCACTCCATGTATATCTTATACCATTCTTATTAAAAGCAGGTTTCACATCAGTATTATGTGATCTTTGGTCATATTTATTGACTGCTTCCTTTATTTGATTAAAAGCTTTTTTGCCAGATGTGAAAAGATTTCCCTCTGTTCTTAACTGTTCATCATCTAATCTTTCGTTAGCCAACAAAATTTTGGCAATATCAATGCCTTGAGGATTCTTTATATTATTGTTATTACATCCTGCTAATGTTAAAAGAGAAATTAACGCAATTACTATTTTTTTTCTTTTCATATATTTTACCTTTCATATAATTAATAT
>CAZYEI010000037.1:0-13020 GCA_964646425.1 uncultured Eubacteriales bacterium
GACTCGAACCCCCGACCTACTGCTTAGAAGGCAGTTGCTCTATCCAGCTGAGCTATGTGGACAAGTAAATGCCTATTAATAATATAATAAATTTAAAATTTTTTCAATATTTTTTTTTAATAAAATCAAATTTAGATAAAAATATCTTATTTTTTTAGATATTATATTTCTTTAAAACTAAATTGGTACTTATTTTCTATGATATTTAGTACTAAATAAGTACCAATTCGATTATCTCTAGGCCTGCTTGTTGAACCTGGATTCACTATATAAACACCTTCCTTTTCTTCTATTCTTCTAACATGGCTATGCCCTAGAATAATTAATGTAACCCCCTGTCTTTTTAAATCATAAAATCTATATGGTATACTTTTATGACCATGTGTAATGTATATTTTACCAACTGGAGTATCAATTAATAATGATTCA
The DNA here is from genome assembly GCA_964646425.1 of uncultured Eubacteriales bacterium. Lineage (GTDB taxonomy): Bacteria > Bacillota_I > Bacilli_A > RFN20 > JAISJY01 > CAZYEI01. Next base: position 430 of record CAZYEI010000037.1, read on the forward strand.
GGATAATCTAATCCCCAATCATTATTTCCTTTTACGCATCTAAATGGACTCATTTCAAAGTCAAATCTTTGACTATCACCGGCATGAAGATAATAGTCCGCATCAGGATGTGTTAATAAAATTTTTTCGATTGAATTCATATCTCCGTGATTATCACTTGCTATAACAATTTTCATATTTATTCACCATGATTATTTTAAATAAAAAATTATAAATTTTCAACAATTATAAAATAATACTGGATTTTTATAAAAAAATGTGTTATCCTATACAAGATATTTTTATAAGGGGGTGTTATTATGAAAAATAAATCACTATTTTCAATTGAAATATTGGCATATATATTAAAATTTGCTTTTGCAATTTTCGCATTATTTTTACTTTATTTTGCGATTCAAGATTTTGTTGATTTAACTGATGTATTATTTGCAAAACACTCCGAATTATATAATTATGGACAATTAAAGGGCGATACAAAACATCAATTCTTAAATTTCTTATATGATCATCAATATTCGATATATGGTGGTAATTCAAATAAAATTAATGATGGCGTTCCTTTTAAGAAATCAATTATTTTATATCATTTATTTGGTTTTTTGCCTAATTTTATGCTATTTATTATTTGCTGTATTGCTGTAGTTTTCTTCCACAATGTATGTGAAAAAAAATTATTTGATAAAAATAATGCCAAAAAATTATTATTAATCTCTTTACTATTAGTATTAATCCCTATTATTGAAGTCATAGGAGATCAAATCATTTTAGCAGCTACAACGAACGCAATAAATAGTAAGATAAATAATTCAGCTAATTATTTATCTCCAAAAATTAAATTTATTGGTTTTAACTATGCTTATTTGCTTACTGCTATATTTGTTTATTCTCAATATTTAATTTTGCATTATGGTAATGACAAGATTGAATATACAATTAAGCAACATGAACTTAATATAAAAAAATAATAATTTATGCTAATAAAAAAAATAGAAGTTGATTTTCAGCTTCTATTTTTTTATTTATTTAATTATTTTACTTATTTAACGGATTCTTTTAGATTTGAATAATATTTTCATATATTGAAGTAACTGGAATTATTTCATTTTTATAACCATTTACATTCATTATCTCATCTTGAACTAATACATTAACAGATTCTAATGTTGATATATTATCTCTAAAACACATAACTAAATACTCATATACATCTTTATCTACTGTGCTTTCATCAACTAAGCTTGATGCTGTCAAATCAATATTAATAACTCCTTCTAAAATTGTTGGAATATCACTAAATTCAATTTTATTTAATACTTTTGCTTTTCTAAGTCCAGTATATGTTGGAATTGTCTCTTGCATTGCATTCATAATAGTTTGAACTTTTTGTTCATTTTCTTTTACTCTAATTGTTACAGGAATATATATTTGTTCTTTATTTGAAACATCTTCATAATACATAGTTATATTATCTAAATCATTTCTTGGCATAAAAACATGATTATTAATACCAAATCTTGTATCTAAAATCTTAGGGATTGGACAATTTCCAACCGGCATTTTTGTTAATTCTTGACCATCCACTAATATTTTAATTTGACTAATATCACGATATTGTGAACACGTCCAAATTAATGATTCAATAATTCTTATTTCATCTTCTTTATCATATTTGTTAAATGATTCATTAAAATTTAAGCAAAGTTTTGTATCTTCTAGTTTTACTTCTAATAATTCGACATCTCTATCCAATAATCCTTTATATCCTGTTTTTACTTCAATATCTTTTTTTAATTTTGAAATAAGATACTTTATTTCTTCTTCTCTATTTTCAAATGAATCAATCGAGATTGTTAAAGGAACTAATAAACCGTCATTATTTTTCAAATATATTTTTCTTTTGATTTTTGTTGTTTCTCCAGAAACTGGCGTATTGATTGGTGTATCTTCTTTATTTTTATTAACTCCAACAATATAAGCAATCAATAAAGTTCCAACAAGAACTATGGGTAAACCAAAAACTAATAATTTACTTGTTATTTTTTTTAAATTTATTTTATCTTTCATATTTTTTCCTCTCTTGCTCTCTACAAATTATGAATTATAACGCTATATTATGAATTAAAATACGATAATCTTTTAAAATATCTTGAATTATATTTTCATACTTAGTATCCATTTTTGTTAAAAAAATATGTATGCTTTGAACATTGCTTTGTTTTTCAAGTGGTAGTGAATAAATTAAATTTTTACTTCCTTCAAGAATTAATTTTTTATGCTCTCGGTTTATAAAATAATTTTTATATAAAGGAAAATGTGTACACGCTAATAATATCGCTTCATTGTCTTTATTCACATATTTTAATAATGTTCTTATTTCTTTATCGATTTTTTCAATATCTTGTTCTTCAATTAATTTTACTAATAACGAACCATTAAGATATTGAATATCACAATCCAATTTATGTGTAAAAACTTCGCTTCTTATTAAATTTGATGTTCCAATCACACATAATTGTTGAATATTTTTGTCTTTAATTGAATTTAAGTTTGCTTCTAAAATTGTATAAATTGGAACAGGATAATCACTTTTATGCGATAAAATTATACTGCTTACTGTATTACAGGCAATTACTACTATATCTACTTTTTGATGAATAAAAAAATCCATAATCCGATTAATTCTTTGGATTATCTCATCATTATATTTTATTCCATAAGGACAATATTTATTGTCAGCAACATAAATATAAGTATGATTAGGATATTTATGAATCATTTTATTCAAAATATCAACACCACCAAGTCCTGAATCGTATACTCCAACAATCATTTTTATCACCTTCCCATAAGAATATATGCATTAAAAAATAAAAATAGACCTCTATTTCTAGAGATCTATATATTTATTTCCTCCATTCTAATTAATTCAACAATTGCTTGTGCTCTACAAGTAACGCCGAGTTTTTGAATAACGTTGGAAATATGATTTCGAACTGTTTTTTCACTTATAAACAATAATTCTCCAATTTCAAATGTAGATTTATTTTTTATTAAAAGTTCAAAAACTTCTCGTTCACGTTTAGTAAGAACCGATGGCATAATTATTCCTCCTCGGTGCCTATTTTATAATATGCCATTATTAATATTTTGCTATTTGTTTATATTAATTTCTTTTATTTTTTTTGCAAGCGAAGTTGGAATATATTGTTCTAATTCATTTATTGGAGCTTTAACTATTTGTTGAATACTCCCGAAAGTTTTTAAAAGTAATTCTTTCCGTTTTTCACCAATCCCAACAATCTCATCCAATATCGACGATGTTAGCGATTTAGAACGCAAATTTTTATGATAAGAAATTACAAATCTATGAACTTCATCTTGCATTCTTGTTAACATAAATAATAATTCTTTGTTTTTTAATTCAACCTCATTACCATCTTCATCAATTAAACCTTTAGTGTTATGATGTTCATCTTTATGTAATCCAGCAATAGCGATTGGAATATTTAATTCTTTAACTACTTCTTTAGCAGCGTTTAATTGAGCAAGTCCACCATCAACTATTAATAAATCCGAAAACTTTCCATTATCATTTAATATACGCGTATATCTTCTTGTTAAAATTTCTTTCATTGAAGCAACATCATTTTGTTTATCCAATCCATTCAAGCGATATTTACGATATAATTTTTTTTCAGCGATTCCATTTACAAAAACAACGACAGCAGAAACAGCAGAACTACCTGCTAAATGTGAATTATCAATCATCTCAATTTGTCCAATATTTTTAGTTTTGAGCAATTTACTTAATTCATTCAAAAGATTTATTTTATCACTCTTTATTACTTTATATAACATTTGATCATCCATTGCTTTAAAAGCATTTTGGCCAGCCATTGCTAGTAAATCTTTTTTTAAACCTCTTGTTGGAAAAATTATCTTACATTGTAATGCATTTTCTAATGATTCTCCTATATTTAAAGGTGGTAAAATAATTTCTTTTGGTTTAATATTATTTTTATAATATTGCATAATAAAAGAGATAAATGAATCTTCTAAATCGTCATATAAATTAAATATTTGAGTATTCTTATTACATAAAATACCATTTCTAAAATTTAAAATTGCTATTGATAAATAACCCATTCTTTCGTGAAATGCAAAGACGTCACGATCAATTTTATCATCAAATTGAACTTTTTGCTTTGATTTAATATAATCAATACTCTGAATAATTTCTTTACATTTTTGTGCTTGTTCAAATTCTAAGCTTTCACTATATTTATACATTTTATCTTGAAGTTCATTTTTTAATTCTTGAACATCACCTTTTAAAAACTTTTTAATATCATTAATTATTTTTTGATAATCTTCTTTTGCAATTTTGTTAATACACGGCCCAAGACATTGATTCATATGATAATATAAACATTCTTTTTTAGGAATATTGCGACATTTTCTAAGGGGAAATAAGCGATTTAGAATATCTAATACTTCATAAGCAGCAGATGAGTTAGGATATGGCCCAAAATAAAATGATTTTTTATTATTTACTTTTCTCGCTATTTTTAAAGTTGGATTTTCATTTGAAGTTATTTCAATATAGGGATATTGTTTATCGTCTTTTAAAAGAATATTATATTTAGGATTATATTCATGAACTAAATTTAATTCTAAAATTAAAGCCTCTCGCTCACTTCCGGTAATTATAACATCAAAATCGTAAATTTCACTAACCATTTTTTGAGTTTTACCTTCATGAGATCTCAAGAAATACTGTGGTATTCTATTTTTAAGTTTTTTAGCCTTACCAACATAGATAATTGTTCCATTAATATCTTTCATTAGATAGCAACCAGGTAGTAATGGTAAATTATCAATCTTATCTTTAATTATTTGATTCATTTTAAACTTTAAGCATTACAACAGTGGCACCAACGCCACCTTCTCCTGCTCCTCCTATTCGATAACTTTCAACATATTTCTTCCCTTTTAAATATTCATGTACCATTTTTCTTAATGCTCCAGTACCATGACCATGAATAATTCTTACAGATTTCAAATGAACACTTCTTGCATCATCTAAATATTTTTCAACTTTCGGCAATGCTTCATCAATATGAAGACCAATAATATTTAATTCTGCATTAACTTGTTTTAAGCCGACAACACTAGAAATAAATGGAGTTTTCTTTTCTTCCACTTTTTTCCATTTTTGTAAATCATTTCCAGAAATAGTAAATGTAATTCCCGAACAATCTACCATATATTTATCACCTTTAATGCGAATAATAGTGCCAGCTTTGCTCATCGTTTTTAATCGCACATAATCTCCGATTTTAAAATTAAAATCTTGATTATCATCAGTTTCATCATTTGATAAATAATTCTTTAAAGTTTTCTTTGCTGCAATCCACTCATGCATTTTTAAATCTTCTTTTTCTTTATTTTTTATTGTCTCAACCGTTTCATCAATTTCTTTCATTGCCTGTTCAACAAGCTCGTTTATCATTTCTTGGGCATTATTTTTAATTTTTTCTTTTTCCAAAATCAGCATATTTTTTTCATTTTCAATTTCTTCTTTTAAAACATTTAACTTGTTTTTTAACAATATATTTTCTTCTTCATTTTTTCGAATTAACTTCATTTTTTCTTCAAGGCGTTCTTCAAGTTTTTCACTTTGACTCATATAATATTCTTTGTAATATTTTGCACGATTAATAATTGAAGAATCAAGTCCCAATCTTTTTGATATCTCTAGTGCATAACTTTTCCCCATAATTCCAAGTGATAAATGATATTGTGGTTTCATATTTTCTTCATCAAATAACATTGAGCCATTTTCAATATATCCTTTTTCTAAAGCAAAAATCTTCAAATTAGAATAATGGGTTGTAATAACTGCAAAACTTCCTTTATTATGCAAATATTCAATAAAAGCCATTGCAATACTTTCTCCTTCTTTTGGATCTGTGCCCCCACCAAGTTCATCAAGTATTACTAATGATTTATCATTTACTTTATCAACCATTAAAATAATTTTTTTAAGATGAGAAGAAAAAGTCGATAATGATTGCTCGATGCTTTGCTCATCTCCAATATCAACAAATATACTATCAAATACACTTAACTTTGCTTCACCATCAACTGGAACCGGAATACCAGCTTGACACATTATAACTAACAAACCGACTAATTTTAAATAAACTGTCTTTCCTCCAGTATTTGGGCCAGAAATCAATAGTATTTTATTATTTTCCCCACCCAAAAAAATATCATTAGCTACTACCTTTCTTTTTTCAATCAAAGGATGACGAGCATGTTTGAAACACAAAGTTGGTACAGTGACCATTTCACATATTTTTCCGTCAATGCTTTTGCCATATTGACCTTTTGCAAACATTATATCTAATTCAGTAATATATTTTTGATTATTTAATAATGTCTCAGCATTTTCAGCAACATCATTACTTAATATTTTTAAAATCCTATTTATTTCAACTTGTTCTTCGTTTTTTAAATTATCAAGTTTAGCATTTAACAAAACCGCAAAAGTAGGTTCAACAAAAGAAGTTTGACCACTACTTGATTCATCATGAATTACACCTTGAATTTGATTTTTAAATGTCGATTTAACTGGAATTACTAATCGATCATTTCTTCTAGTTACAACTTCATCACTCAAATATTCACTATTTGCTTGCATATAAGAATCCATTTTTATTCTTATTTCAGTTGCTATTTTTTTGATTTCTTTACGAATCTTTGCTAAGTCTGCTGAAGCATTATCCATTATTTCTAATGTTGGAGAAATAATATTAAATATTTTTTTTGATAAATATGAAATATATGTTAAAGAATTTACATAATCATTAAAATAATCAATGTTATCAATATTTAATTGTCCTTTAAAAGTTTTTATGTTTTGAACTGCTTCGATGTTTGAAGCAATACGATATAGTTCTTCAATTGTTAAAATAGCATTTTTTTGAGCTTTAATAAGAGACATTGAAACATCATGAATTTGAGCTAAGGGACATGTTCCATAACTATAAATGATACGCATTGCTTCATCACTCTTCGCTAACGATAATCGTATTTCATATAGATCATTTGAGTGTTCTAATTTGGTGATATATTCTCTCCCCATTTTAGTATTTGCATATTTTGCAACTTGCTCTTTAATAGTATTAAATTCTAAAACATCATACAAATGTCTCATAAAAATCCCTCATTTCATTTATATATTATATCATTATTAGTATAACTTATAAAGAATTATCAAATATTTTATTAGTTAGATATAAATTATATTGTTAATTTAAAATTTATAATAATTTCAAAAAGTATAGAATTAGTTATTGATATTTGTTAAAATATTTATTGAGGCGAATAAGAATGAATACTGTTACATTAGAATTTAATCCTGAGCAAATTTCAATATTGTTAGATTTTTATGCTGATTTTATTGTCGATAATAAAAATCCTTATGCCATTGCTACTGTTAATGTTGATAATTGTGCTATCACATTTTTTAAATCAGGAAAAGTTGTTTTTCAAGGAATAGATGCTCAAGATGAAGCAAACACTTGGAAAAGTATGTCTGTGTCAAAACAAAATACTAGTAGTTCAATCACTACTAATGATTATATATATATTGCACACGGTGGTAGCGATGAAGTAGGTACCGGAGATTATTATGGTCCAATTTGTGTTGCCGCCACTTATGTAGATAAGGACGATATTAAATTTTTAATTGAACTTGGTGTAAAGGATTCTAAGCAATTATCAGATGAAAAAATTTTAGAAATCGCCCCTCAAATAATAAAACAAATTAAATATACTCAGCTAAGTGTTGATAATGATAAATACAATTCATTAATTTCTCAAGGATATAATATGAATAAAATTAAAGCATATCTTCATAATCAAGCTTTAAATCTACTAATTAAAAAAAATAATCTAATTAATCCTCGATTAATTATCGATCAATTTGCTGAAAAAAAATTATATTTTTCCTATTTATCAAATGTCAAGGAAATTGTTAAAAATGTCGAATTTATGACTAAAGCTGAATCAATTTCCCCAGCTGTTGCTGCTGCTTCGATAATTGCTCGCTATTCTTTTTTACAAAGAATGACAGTATTAGAGCAAAAATATTGCATAAAAATCCCAAAAGGTGCTGGTGCCGCTGTTGATACTTTTGGACAATTATTCATTAAAATCCATGGAATCGAAGAATTTAAGCATATTTGCAAATATAATTTTAAAAATACCGAAAAAGTTTTTAATTCTTTAAATAATTTATTAAAAAAAGACTTATTTGAAACTAATGATTAAGTTATGGCTCTATAAATAAATCTGAGACCAACAAAAAAATAAAAGCATCTGTGGTTTAATTTAGCCACAGATTTTTTTATCAAAAAGTATATTCAATTATATTTAAATGTTCAGTAAAAAAATAAAAAGAAATATAGTGAACTATTTAATGCTATGAAAAGACTTATTATAAATCTCAAAAAACATGAAAAAAGGTCAATCCATTTATGAGATTGACCACATATTTATTTGTAAAATCTAAATTTATAAATAAGTCTTTTCATTTATAAATCTTTTTTTATAATATTAAAATCTTTTATTTTTCGATATTTAACTCCTGCTGCTTTTAACATTTTTTTAGCAGCTATATCGCTAGGACTATCTTTGTATTTTTCATCGCAAAAAATAATTTCTTTAATTCCTGATTGAATGATAGCTTTTACGCATTCATTACAAGGAAATAGGGACACATAAATTTTACAATCTTGCAATTGATGAGTACTATTTAAAATTGCATTTAATTCTGCATGAACTACATATGCATATTTAGTATGGTGGAGTTCTCCGGTTTTATTTTCCCAAGGAAATTTATCATCATTGCAGCCATATGGCATTCCATTATATCCAACACCTACTATGCGATTTAGTGGATTAACAATACATGCCCCCACTTGAGTATTAGGATCTTTAGAGCGTAATCCAGAAAGTTTAGCAACTCCCATAAAATATTCGTCCCAATTTATATGCATAATTATGCCTCCTAACGAATTCTCTTTACATCAATTCTTCCATATTTTCTTAAAATATTTAAGGCATTTTCAAAATCTTCAGGAAGATTTGATTCGAAATTTACTAATTTATTTGTGGTTGGATGAATAAAAGCAATTTCTTTAGCATGTAAATATTGTCCTTTACCTGCAATACTCATTGTAGGACCATAGACACGATCACCAGCAACAGGATGCCCAATATATGCCATATGAACTCTAATTTGATGTGTTCTCCCCGTTTCTAATTTACATTTAACGAGCGTAAAATCACTAAAACGTTCCAATACCGTAAAATGCGTTATAGCTGGTTTTCCATCACTACGTATACACATTTCTTCACGATGAGTTGGATGTCTAGCAATTGGAGCATCAATTATGCCTTCCTCGCTTCCAACAATTCCATGAACAATTGCATAATAAATTCTATGCATTGTTTTATCTTTTAATTGTTCGGCTAAAAAATGATGCGAAACATCATTTTTACAAGCTACTATTAAACCACTTGTATCTTTATCAAGTCTATGAACAATTCCTGGACGATTAGTTCCATTTACTGCTGAAAGTGAATTTTTACAATGATACATAAGTGCATTAACTAATGTTCCATGTAAATGACCAACAGCAGGATGCACAACCATGCCTTGATTTTTATTAATAACAATTACATCGTTGTCTTCATAAACAATATCTAAGGGAAGATCTTCAGGCAAAATATCGCTTTCTTCAGTTTCTTTTAAATACATTCTTATTCTAGAATATAAAGAACATTTAAAACTAGCTTTCTCTTTTTTATTATTGACAAAAACATAGTTTTCCTCAATTAAAGTTTGTATTTGATTACGGCTTAAATTTTCTTTATTTATCATTGATAAAATTTTGTCTAATCTAAGATTAGCTAATTCTTCTGTCACTATATAATCAATATATTCTAAAGAAAGACTATTTTCTTCCATGCTTCCACTTCCTTTTATTTTTCATTTATTTTCTTTAAATCTTTTTCTTCATTTAACATCCAAATCATTAATCCAATAACGCCAGAAACTACACAAATATCAGCAACATTAAAGGTAGGAAAATGATAGCCAAAGATAATAAAAGCTAAAAAATCTACTACTCCTTTAAATAAAGCTCGATCAATTAAGTTTCCAAAACCGCCCGTAATAATTAAGGATAAACCTAGATTATAGAATATATTATCTTTCCTATATTTTTTTGAAAACATAAAATATGAACAAACTAAGCAACTTACAATAGAAATAATGGTAAGTAGCCAAGTTGAATCACTTAAAAATGACCATGCTGCTCCAGTATTTATAACATAACTTATTGAAAAAAAACCTTTTATAATTGGAATATTTTCATAAAGTTCAAGATTTGTTTTAATTATATATTTTGTTATTTGATCTAATGCAACACCGACAATAAATATAATTGTAAATAAGATAAGCTTATTTTTAAACTTTTTATTCATTTTTTAATGCCTCTACTACATCATGACAACGAGGACATAAATGATTCTCGTCTAATTCGTCAGTAGCAAAACGATTCCAACATCTTTCACAGCGTTCACCACTATGTTTTTCAACAAGAACTTTACTTACTTCATAAGTTTTAGCCTCCAAATTATCAACTGATTGAACACTTGAAACAATAAATAATCTTGTTTTTTCAACATCAGGTAAAGAATCAAAAAGTTCTTTTATTTCAGTATTTAATATTTCTAATTTTAATGAAGCTTCTTGTGCTGAACCAATTACACCTGAACCACGTGATTCTTCTAAAGCTTTTAAAACATCGCTACGTAATTTAATGATTAATGAATATTCTGTAAGGAGTTTATTATCAATAACATCATATTTTTTAACCATATCCAATAAATGAACAGAAGCAGGTGAATTTTCTGTTTTAAAATAATCAAATGCTTCTTCCATTGTAAATGGTAAAATTGGAGCAAACATTCTAATCAAATGATCTAAAACAATATAAATTACTGTTTGAACTTGTCTACGACGTTTTGAATTACTTTCTTCACAATATAAAATATCCTTAGTTAAGTCCAAATAGAAAGAACTTAAATCATTTGTCATAAAATTCAAAAGCTCTTGAACAGCTGTAGCAAAATCATAATGATCAAATGAATTTAAATATACATTTGTAACTTTCTTTAATTTTTCAAGTACATATAAATCTACTTTTTCAAACTCAGTTTGATGATTAAGCTCATAATTAAATTTCTTATCTCCATAATCATTCAAATTTCCCAATAAGAAACGAATAGTATTTCTAATTTTACGATAAGTTTCACTTACTTGTTTTAGAAGTTGATCGGAAATACTAACATCTGATTGATATGCAATTGTAGCATCCCAAAGTCTTAAAATATCAGCTCCATATTGGTTCATTACTTTTAAAGGTTCAATAACATTTCCCAAAGATTTTGACATTTTTTGACCTTTTCCATCTAAAATAAAGCCATGAGAGACAACAGTTTTATATGGTGAACAGCCATGAAAAGCAACTGCAATAATCAATGATGAATTAAACCAACCACGATATTGGTCACTACCTTCTAAATATAAATCAGCAGGATAATCTAATCCTCTAGGTTCTAAAACAGCAGTATGCGAAGAACCACTATCAAACCATACATCCATAATATCTGTTTCTTTTTTGAATTTGCCATTAGGACTATGTGAATTTGTATATCCCTCAGGTAATAGTTCTTTTTCAGTTAATTTATACCAAATATTTGAACCGTTTTCCTTTATCAATTTAGTAATATGTGCAAAAACTTCTTTATCAATGATTGGAGTATCGTCTTCATTATAAATAATTGGAATAGGTACCCCCCATGCTCTTTGACGAGAAATACACCAATCAGCTCTATCAGAAATCATATTATGTAAACGAACTTCTCCCCATTCAGGATACCATGTTACATTTTTTATTTCATTTAAGATTTTTTCCCTAATTGGTGAAATAGAACAGAACCATTGAGCAGTTGCTCTAAATATAATTGGCTTTTTTGTTCTCCAATCATGAGGATAAGCATGAACAATTGTATTTGAGTGCAATAATGCTCCTACCTCATCTAACCATTTTAAAACTTCTTCATTAGCATTTTCATAAAATAAACCTGCTAGTCTAGGACCAGTTTCAGCAGTTAAAATACCTTTTTCATTAACTGGGCAAAAGGCCTCTAATCCATATTTACAACCAACAATAAAATCATCAGCACCATGACCTGGCGCTGTATGTACACAGCCAGTACCAGATTCATTTGTAACATGATCACCTAAAATAATTACAGAATCTCTTTGATATAAAGGATGTAGAGCAATAATTCCTTCTAATTCTTTTCCTTTAAACGTTTTTAATAATTTAACATCCTCTAATGATAATTCTTTTGTTAAATTATCTTCAAATTCTTTTAAAAATATTAATTTACCACGATTGCTTGTTTCAAAGACACCATACTCATATTCGGCATTTAAACAAATAG